>NZ_JBYCKP010000673.1:0-3624 GCF_057473445.1 Acidithiobacillus sp. TH-A36
CGTTCCGGAAACCGAAAATCAGGACAAAGCGCTGGAAAAGATTGTTGCCAATAATCTGAGCGTCGTCGAAGTCAAACACTTCCTGGCCAAGCTGACGCAGAAGTTGAGTTCTGCCATTTTCGACCGTGCGGAATGCGCACAATGCCGCTTTAACACGGCCGTGCAATCCTCCCTCTTTTCCGAACTGGTGGCCGATGACAGTTTTTGCACCAACGCCGATTGCTTCTCCAAAAAAACGGAGGAAGCGGCGAACATCAAGGCGGAAGCGTTGAAGGAAAACGTCCAAACCGTTCGCGTCGTCAGTCTGCAGGACACGCAGGAAAACTTTACCAAACTGTCCGAACAGGGTGGCCATGGTGTCGGTTGTGACCAGTTCCGGTCCTGCCACTCCTGTGCCAAATATGGCGCGGTAGTCTGGCTGACCCCCGGACATGAAGGCGAAGTCGAACAGGATATTTGCTTTGACCTTGACTGTCACGCCCAAAAGGTGGCTGCAGCACATCCGGCTCCAGTGATCGCCCCAACTACCGGACCTGATTCTGTCGAGACAGGCGCATCGCCTGGACTGGATGATGACGGGCTGGAAAACGCGAGTTGCGGTGAGAACAATCAGGATAACACCGGTTCTTGCTGCGGCTCTTCGACCCCTGCGGAAACACAGTTTATCAGCAGCGCGATTATCGAATACCGCCGGAACCTCTGGAACATGGTGGCGAAAAAGATGATAGCGGCCGATCTGGAAAAAGGCCGTACCATTTTGCTGGCCCTTGTTATTAATGGACGTTCTTCGACGACCGATAAGTACAAAATCGAATCGGTACTGAAGAAATACGATGTGCAATCCAGTAGCTTTGAGGCCCTTTGTTCGGATATTGATAGCAAAGACATGGCCCTGCGCCTGTCTGCAGCCTCTGCGGCTACCGCCTTTGACAGTTTGCAGCATTCCGAAGTGCAAAGCATCCTCCACTACCTTCGCCCGAACCTGGGAGACTTCTGGAAGATGGATGCGGATTACCTAAAGCTGCTCACCAAAGCCCAGATTCGCGCGGTCTGCGATGAGTTGGGCATCTCCGAAAAGCTGGAAAGCAAGGTCTTCACTGATAAGAAAGAAGCCCTGGTGAAAGCCATCATGGAATCAGGTATCGATTTTGCCGGCCTGGTCCCCGCTCACTTGAATTATTGATGCATCACCACCCTGCCGAGTAGGACTCGGCAAGGTGGTTTATTCCTGGGGGCTCTCTATATGGAGAGCCGCCTTTCCTCTGCTGTGTCTGCACACGGCATGTGTTGCACACGGCATGTGTCTGCACACGGCAAAGGAAAGGTTTACGCACTTTTAGTGCCGCACCGGACGTTTCCGGATCTATCGTTTGCCGGTCTGACCGCGCAAATTTCCTACCCGCCCAACCGGGCATTCATACGGAGTATAAAACCATGTTCTTTGATGAACTTGCTTCCTTACAATATTGCCAATAATTTTTACAATATCAGGCGATCCATTTCCAATGCCCTGTTTCTAAATGTAAAGTAGACTTCAATCTTTTGCATTTCCTGCAGCAAATGCAGGTTTCCCGCATGCGTCATTCCCATATTGGAAATTCCCACCAATCCGAACATCCCCCATAGGTTCAAGGAGTTGGAAGATTCTCATGTTTACAGGTTGATTTGACGGCGTTGTGCAGGTTTTTTTCATCTAACGGTGTTTTACCTCTCTTTGCGAAACATATCTTCATGGTGTACAGTGTCGATATGGGCATTTCCACTTTCCGGAGATTGCAAACGCATCATGGCCACCCGCAAGCTGAGATCCATCCCCGACTCGCACCAGGGCGCAACTGCGGTACCGCCAGTCTTTCGTCTGCCCGACAAGGACGAGACGCTGTTTCGGGAGATGCTGGAAGCCTACGTCACCCGCCGCCGGGGTGCGCTGCGGCATCAACACAAGAGCGTGAATCGAGATACTCGCATCATCCTGGAGTTCCTTCAGTTCAGTGGGAAGGCGCCGTGGTACTGGACCGAAGAAGGCTTTGAAAAGTGGAGTTATGAGATCGGCGTGGTACGCACCCTGGCCGTGAGTTCCCAGCGGCACTATCAGGGTGCAATCCGGGGTTTTCTCGCCTACCTGATAGAGAACGTCAAATTCCGCAATGTCGTGCGGCGGGAATATGGCGTCGATCTGGTGCAGATCTGTCATCCAGAGAACTGCATTCCCCATATTTCCGAGCGGGAACTGACCCGCGAACGGCCGGCACTGACCCATGCGGAGATCAACCAGTTTTTTAACGCTTATGATACTGCCATTACGGAAGCCGCCAGCTTTAAGACTAAGGACTTGCGCCCCCTGCAGCGGGACAAGACGATGTTTTATCTGACCTATGCGGCGGGGCTGCGGGCTTCCGAAATCATCGGATTGAATGTCTCTTCCTTCCAGCCCAATCCGAACATCCCCGAATTAGGGGAATACGGGTTTATTTCTGCCTGGGGTAAGGGCAGCCGGGGCAGTGGCCCGAAGCATCGGATGGTACCAGTCACATTTTTACCCGTTTCCGCCTTGCTGACGTGGTACATTCAGGAGGTGCGCCCCCTGTTTATGGACGTTTCAGACGCCAATGACCAGGCGCTTTTTCTCTCGGAGCGTGGCCACCGCATCGCCTTATCAACCTTTGAGGCGCGCTTTCAGCATGGAATTGCTCTGGCCGGACTGGAGGACCATGGATTTACGCCGCACTGCCTCCGGCACTCTTCGGTCACGCATGAAGCTCAGCGCTTCAGTGGGGAAATGGTACGCCGCAAGCATGGGCACACCTATCAGGCGACAACCCAGGGATATATGCACCATCCCGACGAATTCGTAAACGAGGAAATCACCCGGGCGATTGGCTCGCAACTGGACGCTTTACTGGGCAAGAATGAGGATAAGGAATGAGTAGATTGGCGACACTCAATACACTGGAATGGCGCGTGCGCGTGATGATGGCCGAACGCCACATCAAAACCATTACCGAACTGCGCAAGCAACTGGAGGAAGTGGGGGTCGAGATTTCGACGACACAACTCAGTCGGATAGTGGACGCTCTCCCTACACGCATCAGCTCGGAAGTCCTGGCGGGACTGACAACGGTTCTGCGTTGTGAGGTCGGTGATCTGATACGGGTAGCTCGGCGTCGCCCGCCCACGGAACAGGACATTGATGACCGTCACCCTGCTGACACCGTTTCCAACATGCGCTCCACCGACGACGCGACACCGGATTCATCGCCCAAACGCGGGGTACGCCGGACGCGGGAACCAATCAGCACGAATGTCACTGGCCCAAAAGTCACGGCCCTCCCCATCCCTGAGCGGCCCAAACGTTGAGCACCAGTCATGACTCCCGGCAAAGCGCATAAAACCTGCGGCTGTTGTGGTCGGTCGATGGCCAAGGCCGTCGCCGTAACGGACGGCGTGGCCTATTGCGCCACCTGCTATGCCCGCGAGTTCAAAAAAGTGCCGTGTGCCCAGTGCGGAAAAACCATGCGCTCGCTGGGCGGCAAAACACCGGTGACCTGTCGTTCCTGCAAGGCCCATGATCGGCACTGTGTCCGCTGTGGCAAACCCGTACCCCGTGCCGGCCTCACGGTGGAG
>NZ_JBYCKP010000674.1:0-1848 GCF_057473445.1 Acidithiobacillus sp. TH-A36
TGCCAGTCATGCCGTGACCGCCGGTTATATCAATCCGTTTATGGGCACGCCGGGGACTGTGCAAAAACTGTCCAATAAACTGAGTATTCTGCAGCTCCAGACCAAAATCGCCAAAGCCCGGGCCAGCTATGCCAAATACGATAGTGAGGCGAATTCCATGGCGCTGGACAACTCTCCGCAATTGCGGTCACTGGAACAAACCGTGGCTGAACTGCGCGGCAAAATGCAGGCGTTGACAGCGGCTTCCGCCCGGGCACAACAGGTGGCCCATCAGGTGCAGAAAGCGACCCAGGCCAAGCGGGCACATCTCGTCGTAGTCGCCATCATGGACGATCAGGGGCAGCGCGGGGCCGTGATTCAGGTAGGGAAAAACACCTATACGGTGAAGGCCGGAAGCACGCTGGATGGGCATTTGGTGCAGGCCGTGGACCCGCATCAGGTGATACTGGGCGATGGCACCATCCTGAAACTCTCGTCGCAAATCGGACATTATCAGTCCACCAGTTGGAAAGGCCATCAAAATAGCGGACAGATTGCCTCTCCACAGCAGTCCAATATCCTCACGCACTTGGCCAGTGAGGCGAAAAAGGACGGGATCCGTTTTAATGCGCCCCCATCCGGCGGCGTCAGTCCCGACGGCATGCCGATTTTGCGCCCGGGCATGGTACCGGGTTAAACGGTAGGAGATACAATGTCTTCCAGTTCTGTGCAGACGGCGCCCCATATCGTGCAGCAGCGTCCAAAAACCGGTATGGGGTTTGCCTTTGATGCGGTGGATTTTCCGGTTTCTGCCAATTTCGCTATTTTCCTCGATAGCGTGACCCAGGGCGGTGTGTATCACGATGTAGAGCGGGATTGGGGCGATCAGGTCACGGAACACATGTCGCCGTCCTTGAGAAAGGCGGATATGGCGGCCTTTCGGCAGACCGTACAACGGGCAGCGGATAAGGCTTTTCTGACGCCCTTGGGCAGAAATCTGGTGCTGCGCGCCTATCATGTGCTGGCCGCATTGATGGCGGGAAACCGGGATTTTATGGCGGACCTGCAAGGCCGGAATCGTTTTATCTTTGTGGTGAGTGCCCCACGGCATGGCGGCAGTTACCTGACCAAAGAATTACTGCGGGCATTGGGGAAGGATTATCGGGACTATCCCGCCTGGTTTATGCATGACGGATTCCCGGATATCCGGCAGGCCTGGTTGAGTCATGATGGTATGGAATGGCTGCCCATGACCCGCAGAGCGATGCAGCAGACCGCCGAGTGGATAGTCATGGCGGACTGGTTCTTTCGGGATGACCCGCAGCGGAGCGATCGGGATGCCGACGCGGTGGATGGTGTGGTGGACTCTCCGCGTCCCGCCTTGCGGACCATTCCGAAAAAGGCCACGAAGGCCATCTACGAAGCGCGGTTCTTTCGGGATGTTTTCGGGATGCATGCTGAATATGTGGTCCCTGTTCGGCATCCCGCCGCCGCTTGTCTTTCCTTGGTAGAAAAAGCCGGCGGTATGCCCGAAAACGGTCTCTTTCCCCAGTATCCGCGCAGCGCGATTGAAGGATGGGTATTGGAAACCTGGGCGCAGGAAGGGGTGGTGGCCGAAGCCGTGGCGAAAATGCCCTATTTTACGGCCTACCTGCACTACTGGTTGCGGTATCACGAGATCATGGCGACCAATGGATTGTTCCTGAACAATCGCAAACTAACCATGCTGCCGTACACCCGAACCGCCTTTGAAGGGTATCTGCAGCGCCAGCATGACCGTTTCCGCTCGGGTTGCCGGGTGGAACCCATGCACATTCACAGCAAGGTGACGGCTCAGTACCCGCAGTGGTTGCGCCAGAGCGAAAGCAC
>NZ_JBYCKP010000675.1:0-3380 GCF_057473445.1 Acidithiobacillus sp. TH-A36
CGCACCTGGGCCACTATTTCACCGGGCAGATCTGAATTGATGCCAGTCACCATGACGGCAGGAATAATGCTGCCTGCGGTGACCTCGTTACGGTTCAGTGGCTTTTGCAGCGATTCATCCAGATACCCGTTTTTGTCTTTCGCGTTTTTCTGTTGGCTCAGAAACTGTTGATTGTCATTTTGTCCTGAACCTCCTCCACCCTGGCCTCCAGTACCTTCAAACCCCTGAATTTTCTTCAGCAGGTCAGGCGGCACCGTGCCCGTCTGGGATATGGCTTTCAGGGCAGCCTGCAGATAGCTGTCCGGATTGACATTGAAGTTACCCATTGCTGTGCCCGGTGACGTATCGGGCATTTCACCTGTCCCACTTCCCGTAGTGAGTTTTGAGCTTTTTGCCGTCGTCTGATCCTGAATCCGTGCTTCCAGCATTTTGTAATGGTAATTGACGAGCCATTCCTGATATTTCTCGGCAGGCGTCAGTTTTTTATGGAGGGTGGCAGGACCAAGCTGGGCAGAATGACCGCTGGCAGTACTGGCCGTTGCGCCATTCTGCTGGAGATCACCGGACGCATTTCCATTCCGGGCCAGCGTCATGGGAGGTGGAGGAGAAGGCGGCTGGCTGATCCCGATCTGGGGTGTGGGGGACCCCGCAGAGGAACCTGATGCTGGATGATGGCTGGCCTGCATGATCCCGACTACGGTCAGGGCCACCAGCGATCCACCCCCCACAAGTACAATGGCTTTGCCCTTCTGGCTGAGGCGCTTGCCCCCATGGGCCGGCGCAGGCCTGATGAGGGGCGCAGATTTGCCGCCGGCGCCGCCACCCGTAATATCCGGTACTGTCGGTTTGTCATTTTCCGCCATGAATCACCTCACCAGAAAGAGGGCTTATGGCCCGCATGGATGGTCACGACCTGTTTGTGATCCCCCACGCCCAGAAGCAGCCGCGCTTTGTTGAAGAGCTGATCCACCACAAAATATTGGCCCTTGAGCTGATAATTGGTGAGCTGTTCCTTGCCGTTTTCGATGACAAACAGTGCCGGAGCATTGCGGTAACGCAGATCAGCCGGCATCTGGATGTACACATGCCCCTCTCCGGAAAACACCCGGATCGGACGCAGTGCTTTCGGGCCTTCCCACCAGTAAGCAAAGTCCAGGTCCGCAGGATTTACATTGCCCAGAACCGCTATCTGATTCTGGGACTGCTTCCTGGCCTTCTGCTGTGCCTGCTGATCTTCGATATGAAAGCTCTGGACCATTGCGGCAGGATCATAGAACCCGATGGCAGGCACATAACGGGCCTTGTCCGATACCAGGCTGAGATAGTAAACATGCCCGGTTTTGGGAACTGATACGACCAGATTCGTGTGCAGGCCAGAGCGCACCGGTTTGATTACAATCACTGAGGTATCGCCAGCAGGAATGGCTTTGGCTCGCCAGTCCACACTGTCTC
The DNA here is from genome assembly GCF_057473445.1 of Acidithiobacillus sp. TH-A36. Lineage (NCBI taxonomy): Bacteria > Pseudomonadati > Pseudomonadota > Acidithiobacillia > Acidithiobacillales > Acidithiobacillaceae > Acidithiobacillus > Acidithiobacillus sp. TH-A36. The sequence continues at coordinate 1,453 of NZ_JBYCKP010000675.1, forward strand.
CGATGGACAGGGTTACCGTACCCGTATCGCCTGGCAGCAGTCTGATCATGCACACATGCAGGGGCGCGCAGAGAATTTCAGGATGGCTTTGCCCATAGGCATACATCAGTTCCCCATTGGTTCCCGCAATGGTGGGAGCCTGCCCGGTTTTGGCCCACAGTGCGGATGCCTGCTGTTCGGCATTTTGAGCTCCTGGTGACGTCACCAGATGGGTGGAATGTGAAATTTCGTGATACAGCGCGGCGCTGTTTTCGGCATAAGCCCCCGTACTGGCCAGGGTCATGGCAGCGGCAATCAGCATTTTCTTCATTGGGCAACTCCTTCGGATACGGCAGTCCAGGTCAGGGATTTGATATAGAGACCCAGGGGATTGGTGATCAGAACCTGCGGGCTGGCAGTAAGCTTTTTGTCAAAGCCCACGATCACGTTGGCTTTCCAGTAACTCTGGCCCAGAGATTGTCCGTTCTGGTAATGGGTCTCGACCCAGTTCACCTGGTACGTGTTTTTGGCTACCGGCAACACGCTTGATATATGCACTTCGACGGTCTTTCCGGCATTTTTTACCCAGGCTTTCTCATACCAGGGGTTGAGTTCAGCGGCCACATCGGTCCCGATCAGCGCATACACCCGCTGGGACATCTGCTTCTGGACCTTGGGGTCCGGAAGAAAACTGCGCCACTCCCAGACCCAGTTGGCCACCTGGGCTTCGACTATCCGCTCACTTACGGCACCACCTGTGCTGGGCTGGGCAATGGCAATGGGATTGCCCATGGAATCGATACTCACCACATAGGGCTGGATTTTTGACTGGGCACCAATATAGGCAATGCCCAACACGGCGAGAGCGGCCACTCCGAAAGCCGAAAATGCCGCCTTCCGCCAGTTGTGGGCGCGGGTAATCTGATCACCATAACGCTCGTCCCACTCACGACGGGCGTTCAGATAGGGATTCTGTTCATCGCTCATTCAGAAGATCTCCTTTGTATCAGCTTCGGGCAACATCCCGGGATGCTGTTCCTGTCGGTGTGAAATCGTGACGACTCCCGTGCGTGGATTCGTGGTCACCATCAGCCCTTCATGACGACGAAGGATGTGCAGGAACAGCAGGGCGGAAGCAGGGGTATTCAAGGGGAAATAACCAGAAGAATGATCGGCAGAAACATCGGTGGATATTCGGGCGCCATGCCCCGTGGCCGATGTGATTGTCTGCAGAGCCGAATGCAACACTACCGGACTCAACTGAATCCTGGGCAGGCTGGTGGAAGACAGCGTTTTTCTGTCACCCGTCTGCACTGCAGGCAATGATCCTGACAAAATGCAGTCGGGCGCCACTTTATGGGGAGAACTGTCCGCCTTTCGTGGTTCCAACACAGAAATGTTTTTCTGGACGGGGCCGACAGAGGGTCCAAAGTGCAGGACAATGGTTTTCGTCCGGGGGTTCATCAGCACTTTTGCCGTTCCGCGCATCTGTGCGTTCATGGCTGCGGCCAGTCGTGCCATATGGGCATCTGCCATCACTGCGATCCGAGGCATGCCAAACGCCTGACCTGTCTGCTGATAGGACCAGCCCCACTGTTTCGCCAGATGTTGCAGTATTGGAGCGACAGGACCGGCAAGCAGGCCCTGTCCTCCGCTCGCCGCCATATCCGGGCCTGCCGTGAACGATCCTGCCGATCTGGGAACCGTAGCCACCTGCTCCACAGGCCAGACGCCCGACGGCTCAATAAACATGAACATGAGAACCTCTTCTGCGAAATGATTGACTGATCGTTATCGGAGAAGGGGGAAATGAAAAGGGTGAAGGGAGAATAAATGTTCCTCTACGCAAGTCACTGTACCTACCGACCATAGTGGCCAGGCGTTATAATCCAGCTGATGCCGTCATTCGCAATCGGTTACAGTCACGCGGGATAAATAGCCTGTGCAGG
>NZ_JBYCKP010000676.1:0-1979 GCF_057473445.1 Acidithiobacillus sp. TH-A36
GGGATGATGGTGGAACAGATACTCCAGACGATCGGTCACTTCGCTTCGCAAGGGACCCGGCAAGGGCAGATCATCCAGATACTGGAATTGCCGGCTATAATCGGGGGCGTCTTCATCGTCCAGATCCCATTCCACGCCTTCCAGCAGGGCTCGGCCTGAATCGGGCAGATTATCATCCAGCGTCCGTCCGGACAAAATCGCCCAGACCCCGGTCCAGCAGCGTGCCAAAGCAATGGGATGATACCCTCCTCCACCCAGCACCAGCAAACGCGGGCTTTCGGCGAGCAAACGCCGAAGCACCTGCCAGAACAGTCCATTGGATATCCGGAATTTGCTCAGCGGATCGGGAGACAAAATGTCCGTACCCGCCTGCAAGACCACCACATCCGGAACAAACTGCCCCATGACCCGGGGCCATAGGGCCTCGAAAACTGCCGCGTATTCCGTGTCGTTGATTTCTGCGGGCAGGGGCAGATTGACTGCCATGCCTTCATGGTCATCCAGCCCACCCCCCTGAAAAGGATAGGCATAGGCCGTGTCCATATGCAGGGAAACCGTCAAGGTATCAGGGTCCGCACGAAAAGCTGCCTCTACACCGTCGCCATGATGGGCGTCCATATCCCAGTACAGCACCCGCAGCCCGGCCTTGCGCAGTCGCTGGATAGCCAGCACCGGATCATTCAGATAACAAAATCCGCGCGCCTGACCGGGTGCCGCATGGTGCATGCCTCCTGCCGGACTGAAAGCGGTGAAACCCTGCAATACCTGCTCTGCAGCCAATATGCTGGAGCCCGTAGCCAGATTGGGCGTATCAAAAAAACCGGGGAAATAGGGATTTTCCAAGGTACCCAGTTGATATTGTTTACGATCTGCATCGCGGACATTACCGCGAAACTGGGCGCGTTCAAAGGCCTGGATATAATCGCGGGTATGAAAGCCAAACAGCTCCTGGTGACTGGCCGGACGTCCCAGGCAATATTCCTCGGGAGCAATAGCCCCATAACTGTTGATCAGATCCAGAGTCAGGGAAACGCGTGGAATCGCCAGCGGATGATTGCTGCCATAACTGGCGCGGCGATATCGGGCAGCGCCGACAAAGCGGGCCGGACGCGTGGCCGCAAGTCGTGGCTGCAATAATTCTTTTTCATTCATCAGCCATGCCCCCGCAGGCGCAGGTACACTTCGGGCAGACGCGCCGGCAGGCTATCCAGATGCGGCAGCACCAGATAATGTCCCTGCCCGAAAACCTGCGGCAAATATTCTCCACCTTGGGGATCAAGACTGATACAGAAGGCGTGAATACCCAGTTCCAGCGCTTCCCGCACCGCCATGCGGGTATCTTCCTGCAAATAGCGGGCATCTCCCCCGTCATCATAATCTGCCGGACGACCATCGGAAAGAATCAGTAACAGGCGGCGCTGGGCAGGGCTGCGCAGCATCAGTTTGCTGCTGTGGCGGATAGCCGCGCCCATGCGCGTCGCCAGACGCCCCGACAAGCCTCCCAGCAGGGCCCTGGCTCTTGCGTCAAATCTGTCGGTGAAGCGCTTGATGGGATACATCAGCACCTCATCATGATATTTGCTCGCAAAACCATAGACCGCAAAAGGATCCCCCACTTCCAGCAATGCCTCGCCAAAAAGCAGCATGGCTGCACGCAGCCGGTCCACTACCCGCACCCCGGAATCTCCGGCTTCGGCCATGATCGAGGTGGAAAGATCGGCCAGCAGCAACACCGCCGTATCCCTTTGCTGGGGACGACGCTGCAAATACACGCTGGCTTTGGGCGAACGTCCGGCACGTTTTTCAATCAGAAACTGCACAGCGGCTTCAAGATCCGGTTCCTCCCCTTCATACTGACGACGACGGGGAGACATCCGGGTCGGCTTCTGGGCCTGCAAGGCGCGCTTCAGACGCCGCAAAGTCCCATCATATTCAGCCGCTATTTCAATGGCCTTGGCTTCATCTTTTTCGCGCAGCTT
>NZ_JBYCKP010000677.1:0-3248 GCF_057473445.1 Acidithiobacillus sp. TH-A36
GGGAAAGGAGCAGGACCGTTGCCGGAAAAACAGTTTTCGCCAACATCTGTTATGACCAGCTATTACCATGGGTATGGCTGGAGGCACTCATTCAGAAACCGGATATCATCCTGGCTGTATCCAACGTCTGGTGGGCCAAGGGGACAAGTATCCCGGGGGGCGAGCTGGAGACATCAGAGGCATGGGGTAGGTTGATGGCGACACCAGTGGTGTTTGCCATCAACCGATAGGGGTTATCTTCCGAAGTCGTCTCCAATATCCGGAGCTTCTTCATCGGCCAGCGCCTCAAGCGTTTGCTTCTTTACCGTATCTTGTTCTTCAATCATTTTGTCAATTTGCTGCTTGAGAACAGGTAAATCGGTCTGGATTGTATCCCAAACTGTCGCATGGTCCACTCCGAAATAACCATGAACGAGTACATTCCGCATCCTGTAAGCGTTCTTCAACGCAGTAAGGTCGTCTTTTGAGACAATATCCTTGCATTGATCCAGCACATGGTGTGCTGCTTCGCCAATGATCTCAAAGTTCCTGACCACAGCGTCCTGGGCCATGGCATTAGAGAAGAAATCCTGTTTCGACAGTGACTCCGTATAGAAGAAAATGCGATTTATCCAGTTTGCGCGGAAAACCCCGCCGTTCATGGCGGGGATGGATAGCGCCTCCCGTTCGTGTCCTGTTCCCATATTTCATTTTAACCCCTTATTCTGTATAATAAAACCATGCGAATACAAAAGGCTGTGCGCTATCGTCTGGACCCTACACCGGAGCAGGAATCGCTCCTGGCACGGGCGGCGGGCTGTGTGCGCTTTGTCTGGAATCGTGCCCTGGCGATCCAGAAATCCTATCTGGATTCCGGCTGCGGTATCCTGTCCTATGTGGAACTGGCCAAGTGCCTGACCACCTGGCGCAATGGCACATCTTTCGGCTTTCTGGCTGAATCGCCCTCGCATCCACAGCAGCAGGCACTTAGAAATCTCGACCGGGCCTTCAAGGAAGCCTTTAATCCCGCCAATCCCAAGCGGTTTCCGGTCTTCAAGAAAAAAGGCCGGAACGACAGCTTGCGCTATCCCGATCCGGAGCAGATTAAGCTCGATCTGCACAACAGGGATGCGGACGGACGGCATCGGCTTCCTCGTATCTTTCTGCCGAAGATCGGCTGGGTGAAGTTCCACAAGTCCTGTCCCATCGGCGGCGAGATCCGCAATGCCACGGTGCGGAGCATCGCCGGACACTGGTATGCCTCCATCCAGATCGAGCGCGTGATTTTTCCCCAGGCTCCGCAAGGCGAAGCTGCCGGACTGGACCTGGGCGTTCGCGAGTTCGCAGCCCTCTCCGACGGGACGTTCGTGGAACCCATTAACGCCTACCGGCATTGGGAAACACGTCTGGCGCGGGCGCAACAGGCTATGGGCCGCAAGGTCCGATTCAGCCACAACTGGCAGAAAGCGCGGATCAGGGCTCAGCGTATTCATCGCAAAATCGCAGCGATTCGGGAGGACTTCCTGCACAAGACTTCGACACGGCTTTGCAAAAGCCACGCAGTGCTCGTGATCGAAGATCTGGAAGTCCAGTCGATGAGCGCGTCGGCAGCCGGGACGGTGGAACAGCCCGGCACGCTGGTTCAGGTGCAATCGCGCTTTAACAAGGCGATTCTGGACCAGGGCTGGTACACGTTCCGGCGAATGCTGGAATACAAGACGGAGTGGCACGGGGTGCTACTGCGGATCATGCCGCCGGAAGGCACTTCGACGACCTGCCCGGAGTGCGGGCACGAAGCCGAAGCCAACCGTCCGGGGCTGCGAAAGTGGTTTCAGTGTGTCAGTTGCGGTCATCGGGAACACTCCGGGACCGTAGCGGCACGCAATCTCTTAAAAAGGGCTGGACAAGTCCGGTTAGCCTGTTCTGCGGCATAGCTTGTCGCAGCGTTGGTCCATTGTGGATCAATCCAAGGAGCGCAGTAAGGCTCCTGATGGCAGGAAGGAATCCTCGTCCTTCAGGGCGAGGAGGAAGTCAACGATCCCTGGATGTGCCCCAGAAAATCCTCCAGGCGCAAATCCTCCAAGCGCGGCTTGTGGGTCATATTGATTTCGCGTCCTGAAGCGCCCTGGTGAGAAACCGCTTAGAGGGCGCACTTGATGTGATGACATCAACGTGGACTTTTAGCAGGTCCTGCAACTCCTCTGCCATATGGGCTTGTTCCAGCAGGGTCAGGCCTGGCTGCCTATCCACCAGAATATCAATGTCGCTACCTTCAATGTCCTCGCCTCTGGCAACTGAACCGAAAACACGAGGGTTAGTGGCATGGTGCGCTGCAATGATCTGTAGGACATCCTCACGATGCCTTAGCAAGATTTCAGAAGGACGCATCACATATCTCCAATGACTAGGATAACCTACCGATATTATATGGCATTCTAACGCTCATCTCATCAACTCCGCCGCATGGATCACCAGAAGATAGATCTGGCATCTGATAAACCTAAGCGATTTTTCTTTGCGGTTCCGGATGCAGGATTTCTGTTGCCTTCGTGAGTCGCAACCGATAGTGCCAGTATGCCCATGACTGTGGACGAAACCAACCTGGTTCCGCATGCCGCAACACATCAATCAACTGATCCTTTCCCAGTAACCGGTGTTGCTACATATTTTGGTCTTGCAGCTATCAAATTTTCATCTGCCCCTAGCCTTATCCAATCATCATCATTCCACTCAGTAATAGCCTCAATGAGGCTATCCCCATAGGCTACAACTGGAAAATTTGGATGCGACGGACACCTGACCACAAAAATTCCCACTTCAACCTGTGTTACTTCTGGGGTTTTTCCACACTTAGGACAACCAAGAAGGTTCATTTCATTAGCCATAAAATCTTCAGATCCGGCCAGCACGCATTCATTATCCTTCCGGAACCAGAACCACAGCCGTGCCATAGGCCGTGACTTCTTCCATGACCTGACCCTGGCCAGAGTCGAATTCTCCGGAATCGAAACGCATACCCAGAACGGCGTTGGCTCCGGCTGATTCAGCACTTTGCAGGAGTTGGGCCAGCGCATCGTCACGGGTCTGGTTGATCATGTTGCCAGCCCCAGTCTGGCGCCCACCAAAAATGGCGGCAATTCCACCCATGCGATTACCGATAAAATTCCTGGATCGTACGGCGGTGCCATAAACAGTCCCCATCACTTCGCTGATACGGTAGCCGGGGATGCTTTCAATGGTCACAATCAGGACCTGACTGCTCATGATTG
>NZ_JBYCKP010000678.1:0-1490 GCF_057473445.1 Acidithiobacillus sp. TH-A36
AAAAGTGACTCTATGAGCTTTGTCAAACCCTTCCTTCAAGCGGACGCGCCTTTGGCACGCAGCTTAAGTCAAACGTTAGCTGCCAATGCAACTTGATCGCCAAATTGAAGATTTTTTAAAAGAAGTCGGTTCTGGCGCCGTCGAAATCTATAACGAGTTCAGCCTGCAGCACGAGCTAGGTATCTTCCTTCGTAATCAGCTTGGAGGTTGCAAGGTCCAGTTTGAGCGCAATGTCTCCCACTTCAAGCTGCAGAAGGCAGCACTCGAAAAGAAGGAAATAGATATTACTGTTACTTCGGTAGACTCAGGCGAGCGTTTGAGTGCCATCGAGCTGAAATATCCTAGGAACGGGCAAGTCCCAGAGTCTATGTTTAGCTTCTGCAAGGACATCGCCTTTCTGGAACAACTCGTTTCTTCCGGCTTCCAGTCTGCCTACTTCCTCGCAATAGCTGATGACCAGCTCTTTTACTCAGGCAATTGCAGCGGCATCTACGGCCACTTCCGCGGCGGCAATCCAATAACCGGAAAGATCACAAAGCCAACCGGATCCAAAGACAAACAAGTGAGCATCATGGGCTCCTACACTGCAAGCTGGCTCCCGGTTTCAGGCAATAAAAAGTTCTGCCTTGTCCGTGTTGGCAGCTAACAATTCATTCAAACCTACGTAGCGGCACATATTAATTCATGCGTTATGATTTATGAAAGGAATACATCGTGAGTTACACAGTCAATTGCACTTCCATTGAAGAAGTCCGCACAAACATCGACCGCATTGATCGTGAGATTGTTGCTCTTTTGGCTGAACGTGGCAGCTTTGTGAAGCAGGCTGCTAGCTTCAAAAAATCCACGGAGGATGTCAAAGCACCTCAACGCGTCGAACAGGTTATTTCTAAGGTTATAACGCTATCGCAAGAACTTGGTGCAAATCCATCTGTCACAGAGCATGTGTATCGTGCGATGATCTCTGGCTTCATTAACGCGGAGTTAACTGAACATGCGGAACTCAATACAGGTAGGGAAAAGCCTAACAAGTAGCGTCATTACGTTACAGTAACGCTTATGATAGAGCCCCCCGGATTGATAATCCGCTGGTCTGGTCGGTTCACACACCAGCAAAAACAGGCGTTTTAGCCTACGCCATACCGTAATTTTTGGCGATTTGCCCAAATAATGCCCAAGTGAACTCCAAAAATACATTATCTGTGACTGGTCACTATATATAATTGTTACGCAGTAACTGCCTGTCCTAGTCCCCCGGTCCATTCCGACGATTCACCTCCAGGCTCAGCTTCTGTTCGTCCAACGCCTTTTGAAAACTCGCCATCGAGGAGGCCGATTCAACGGCCCTCAACACTTTGCCCCGGTTCATACTCGCATTCTGGATCCCCAGAATACTCCCGACATGCATCCCCACCGTTTCCAGACGCTGCTTGAGCCGGGTGTTCTCGGCATAAACGTCATCGTGGTTTTTCAGTCGGTTTTCTCGGGTA
>NZ_JBYCKP010000679.1:0-1608 GCF_057473445.1 Acidithiobacillus sp. TH-A36
GACACCTTTGAACCCGGTTCCGTGATGAAACCCTTCACCATTGCAGCGGCACTGGACGATAACAGTATCCAGCCCGACAGTACCTTCAACGTCAACACCAACTGTTTTCGAGTTGCCCGCTTCTGTATCCAGGATGATGTCCGTCACAATAATCTGGATCTGGCACAAGTCCTTAAATATTCAAGCAACATCGGGGCCGCAAAAATATCCTTGCGCACCCCTCCGGCGGATCTTTATCAAATGCTCCATCAGGCTGGCTTTGGACAAGGCAGCGGCCTCGGGCTCCCAGGAGAAAGTACGGGAATGCTGCCGGCCTGGCAGGGTTGGGATATTGCCCGCCGGGCAGCGATGGCTTACGGATATGGTTTGTCGGTAACTCCCCTGCAACTGGCGGCCGCTTATGCGGCCATTGCCAATCAAGGTGTTTATGTAGCACCCACCCTGATCCGTCAGGATACCAGCTCAGTAAACGGGATCCGGATTATGCCTGCAAGCACTGCCGCACGACTGAGCCGATGGCTGAGCGGCGTTACCAGTCCAGGCGGCACCGGTTTTCTGGCCAGCATCCCGGGTTATCAGGTAGCGGGAAAAACCGGGACTTCCATCATGGCCAACGGCAAAGGTGGCTTCCATAAAAACCTGGTGAACACCAGTTTTGTAGGCTTTGCACCTGCCCAGGACCCGCGCCTGGTGATGGCCGTCGTGGTACGCGCCCCGACCCGGGGATGGCGATATGGCGGAGTCGTGGCAGCGCCGGTATTTCGGGTGACCATGGCAGCTGCCCTGCAAAACATGGGCATTCAACCAGACCCGAGTCTTCTGAGAAATACTGCCGCACATCCATACAGCACTGCCGCCGAAGCCCAGCAATGGGCAGAAGGAGCTGGTGATGCAGCGCACTGAATCCCTATCCCGGCTATTTAATGCCGTACCTGACGCCCTCAGGGAACTGGCTGTAACTGGCATCGAAACAGATACCCGCCGTTTGCAGCCGGGCATGCTCTACGTAGGATTACACAATCATCGTGGCGATGCCGATCAGTTTCTGGCGGAAGCCTGGAAGGCGGGGGCCGTGGCCGCCGTACTGGAAGCCGGGCACGAGACCGTTATTCCGCAAGGCGATAGCCCTGTTTGCTGGCAGACTCCCGACCTCCGCGACAAGCTCGGCCAGGCCTTGCGCCGTTGGCATGGCTGGGATGAAGGGGCAACACCGCTATTGATCGGCGTGACCGGGACCAATGGCAAAAGTAGCGTCACGCGACTGATTGCCGAACTCGCCCCCCAACCGGCCATGATTATCGGAACATTGGGCTACGGGCCGGTTGATGCGCTCGTTCCCCATGCCAATACCACCCCGGAAGCCGTTCGTCTCTGGGAAACTCTGGCCCTGCTCCGGGATCAGGGTGCCAAAGTCATTGCTCTGGAAGTCTCCTCGCATGCTCTGGCCCTTGAGCGGGTAGCCGCCGTACCATTCACTGCAGCGGTGTTTACCAATCTCAGCCGTGATCATCTGGATTTTCATGGCGACATGGATCAATACGGCGCAGCCAAAGCCCGTTTGTTCAAATTCCCCGACCTGAAGCTGGCCGTACTGAATCAGGATGATCC
>NZ_JBYCKP010000680.1:0-2996 GCF_057473445.1 Acidithiobacillus sp. TH-A36
GGCAATGGCGTTACCCTCTCCGGCGGGTATGCCGAAGTCCGGACGCCGCTTTCTGGAGCCAATATCGTCAGCTTCAGTCCACCCGACATCTCCGCAGGATGTGGTGGGATCAATCTTTACATGGGTTCCTTTCATTTCATCAATGGTCAGGAATTTCTCGCATTACTCCGGACCATCGGCCAGGAAGCCCTGGGGTATGCGTTTCAGTTGGCGATTGATGCCATGTGCCATCAGTGCGGGGCTTTACTCGCTTCTATCGAGAAAACCATTCAGGCCATGAATAACTCCCTGCACAACACCTGCCAACTGGCCCACGGCATTTTTAATGCCGGGGATATAGCGGGAGATTTCAAACAGGTCGGGAAAAACGCCGAAAAAGTTTTTGGATTCAGCTCAGGAGCCTCTACGGACGTTTCCTCTGCCTATGACTCGGCCAATCATGAAGGCGTGCTGCAGAATGTTCTGGATACGTTCAAGACCAACATCGAAAAGTCCTGGGATACGATCACTTCCAGTGGATCCGTTGAAAAACAATCGACAACCAAAACCGTCTCGGCTGCCTCGCTGATCCCCGAAGGCAATATGTTCTGGAAGGCGATTGGCGGCAGTGAGGCCTACAATATGCTGGAAGGCATAGATGACACCTCTACCAACACGTCCCTGCCCTGTAAAAATCACGATCACGCCTGTACCAAGGAAATCCTCATGTCCCTGGTCGGTACAGAGATCCTGCACCCCGGTTCCAGCACAACTGCCAATGCGGATATGAGTGCCGAACAGGAAAACAGCACACAGGCCACCCCCAATGCCGCCTACTCCCAGAGTCCAGATACGGCAGCGCCCACGCTTACCCTGCAAGATCTGGTCAATGGCACCAAGAACGCTTCCGTGATGACCTGCGAACCATGGCCCACAAATAGTCAAAAATATTCCGCCTATTCCACCACCATGGGCTGCGAAGCCGTAGAGACTCGTGGCACCACCCTGGGTTCCATGGGCTTCGAGGGCATCAAGCCGCATATTCAACACATGCTCTTCGGGGGTGGACAGAATGGCGGTGCGGGAATTGGGTCAGACATCGAACAGGGAATCCCATTATCCCCGGAACAAATCCAGTTCCTGCAAACCATGCCTGGGGGGATGTACACATTACTCCGGCAGGCACAAAGCTCTCAAGATATGGTCAATGAAGTTCTGGCCTTGATGGAGCCAGTGGCGGTAAATCTGTATGCCGTGAATATGGCCTCAGCACTGCTGGGTGCAGAACAGAGCGTTTACTCTGGAAACCCCCATGTCGTCATCCCGAAATCCTACGGGTCGGCCATCAATCAGCTTGCTCAGAGCGAAGATGTCTATATGCGTGACGAGAACTCGGATGCACAAAAAATCCTGAATGCCGAAGCTCTGGTTCGGGGATTGCACAATACACTGAAAAAAGAACACGGGAATCTTTGATTATGTGGAATATCTACGTTATCGGTCACATCCAGAGCTTCTTTGGGGTTTTCACGATGCTGCAGATGTTGTTCAACCCGGCCAACAACACGGCCTGGGCGAGCAGCGGTAGTGTCTGGGGCGGGCCGCTGATCGGTCTGATGCTCATTATCAGCCTGATTATTATCGTGGTAGCGTCTTTCATGCAGGGGCGATTTCTGATCCACCACATCATGATCATGGCGATTGCGTATGCGGTGCTCTTCGGGGTGACTACTCAGGTCAATATAGAGAATATCTATAACGGCGAGTCCCAGATTGTGAGTGGCATCCCTATCGGTGTCGCGGTGCCCGCGTCGATATTTTCGACGGTTTTTTGGGAAATCACCAAGCAGCTTGGTCAGGCGGATGATAATGTCACTACCGATAACACCAATATGTTCAGTGGTCCCTCTGCCAACAATCAGGTCTATGGCTTCGACGGCCCTCTGGCGCTCATGTATAACCTGCGCGGGCTGTATTCGACGTTTTCCAACGTGAACCCGGCGCTGAATCACTCTATCGTGAATTATGTGGATTTTTGTGAAGCACCGGATACGAGTCTGCTTTACACAATGGGTTCACAAAAGGATCTGGCGACAACATTATTTGCAACGACGCCACCCAAGCCCAATCTCACGGACACCCTCTACGTCAACAGTTCCGCCGTCCCTGTGGCTCACTACAATGAAACCTGTTCCGAAGCCGCAAGCACCCTGAAAAGCGCATGGAGTACATTCGAGACGGGCACCATGCCCCAAGGCAATGAAAACCTGGGTGAAACCATCGACACCCAACTGGATAATGGCTCCGTTTCCGGCCTGGATGCGTCCCAGGCGAGTTCGCTACTGGATGACGTGTTCATGAGTACCGGCAATGCCGGATACGACTTCATGAACAACATGATCCTGAATTGTGCGGTGGAAGCCGGAGCAAACGCGAATTTCTACTGGGACAGCAGCAGCCCTACAAACCAGATGTCGAGCTATTGCTCGACCAAGGCGACCGCATTCGGGCGGAGTGTCACGCTCAATGCGGCCAATGCTTCCTTGTGGGAAATGAACATGATTCCGATGATGGCGATCCTGCAATTTCTGTTCTTTGCGGGTTTTCCGATCATCATTGTGGTGGCTCTGGCGATGGGGCCAAACGGATTCGGCAAGATCGGAGCATTCATGGCGTTCGGAGCGACGACACTGGCCTGGATCCCGATTGCCCAGATCATCTCCAATTACGCTCAGGGTGGTATGCACGCCACCATGCAGCAGCTCAAGAACACGCTCAATGGGGGGCATATCACGGCATCCCATAACATCCCGATCCTGCTGGAACATGCCATGCGTCAACAGGCGATGGCGGACAAGATGCTGGCCTTGACGCCGGTAGTGACGATGGTCCTGTTGGGTCTGGGTGGCGCTTATGCCGCCACACGACTGGCACAGGATCAGAGCGAGGAAAGTTCTGCCTCACAAGCCATTGGGGAAACGACACCGATGGAGGGCACGGATACACTCAGTCAGGGG
>NZ_JBYCKP010000681.1:0-1171 GCF_057473445.1 Acidithiobacillus sp. TH-A36
TCGTGACTATGGTCACGCAGACCATCGAGGAATTGATTGGCAATTGCCATCAATGAACCGGAATCATCGGTATCCTGATCTTCCACAGCGGCGGACAGCCCGCTATCGGAGATGTTTCCCTTGGCTTGTGTGGAAACCCGGATTTTTTTCGCCATGAGCGACATCGCGGTCATTTGCGGCGTCTCGTCATAAGCGGCGAAGTAGATGCGGACCGGTTCCGTTTGTCCAATACGCCAGGAGCGACGGGAAGCCTGCAAAACGGTGTCCGTGCTGTAGCCGGTTTGCATAAACAGAATACTGGTGAAGTCAAAAAGGTCCAGACCGGTTTTCACCAGATTGGGATTACAGATCAGAACCTCGCACCCATCCTTCAAGGCATCCTGTACCCAGTCTTCCCGGATTTCTGTGGGCACCGAAGATTTCAGCACCCGCGCATCTATGCCCTCTTTTTTCAAGATGGACTGATAACGCTGCGTCAGGTCCAGCTTGTCCGAGTAGATGGTGTAAATGAGCACCTTACGATGATGGGCCAATTCGCGGCGAACCAGATCCCGCATGAAGATTTCTTTTTCCAAAAGTTCGTCTTCACGCGCAATGGGATGGAGTACTTCAATAGGTTTGCTGTAATTACGCGGTTGGCAGACCACCTTTTGGAATGCTCCGTCGGCGGCATAGAGCGCGGCAGACATGACCGGCCCCATGATTTTTTGCCCATAGCCTTCCTTCAGCGCTTCTTTTAACGCCTTGATAAGCTTCGTGCAGAACGTCCTGACAGATGCTTTTTGCTGTTCAGGCATTTGGATACGGACAAAGGTTTCCCGATAGCTGGGTAACAAGCGCACGGGCGGATACCCTTTTTCTTCAGCCATAGACTGAAGACTTTTCTCGATATCCGGCAATTCCAGAAACAGGGCATTGGGCAACAATAGGTGAGAAACCACCGTAGGATGCAGCCCGGGCAGATTACGGGTTTGTCGGTACACTTTTTTACCGCGTGCTGATTTCAGCCCGTCTTCTTCGATGACCGTGACGATTTCTTTCACGATCCCCATTTCGCGCTGGAAACGTGCGCCATCATGGGCACCATATCCCAGACGGAGCATGCTTTCCGGGTCGCTTCGGAATAGAAGCGGATGCAAAGAGGCCGCATAACCATCCACCAGAGTGCCGG
>NZ_JBYCKP010000682.1:0-5921 GCF_057473445.1 Acidithiobacillus sp. TH-A36
AACGGATGATGGCTGGCTGGCCCTACATTCTGCACAGCACCCTGAGTGTCATGCCCAGTCGTTTCTTTATACAGAAAGTATCCCCCACTCCCGAAAATGGCTGCTACCACGGCCAGGGAAACGAGAATCCGCTTTTTGTGTAGTGTAGTAGCTAATGCGCCACCTGCTGTACGCACCGGACCCTGGACAATCGGCGCCCCGGTTGGGGCGTCATCGTCAGAATCGGGCTCCGGCTGGGCACCATTTTTTTGAAAAATGTCTTTGAAGTTCATGTTTATAGCCCCTTATTTGTTGCGGGTGATCTTGACCACTTTGCCGTTACTGCCCTTTCCTGCCAGGAGTAACATCTTGGCGGGTTCGGAATCAACAATGTAGTATCCGTCTCGATACTGGGCATTGATGATGGCGTTTTCACCGGCGCTGTTTTCGCCCAGAATAGCCGGAATACCGCCGTGTTCCGCCTGTTTTGGACCAAACTGGATGTAAGTGTGTCCATTTGCTGAAAAGACCCGCTCTGGCATGATGGAGCCACAACTACTGCTGCTGAACCAACCGCCTCCTGAGCAATGGACCTTGTAATCAAAGTTCATATCAGCAACATTCAGGCTTGGCAGGGTAGCTACAGTCTCCGCTTTTACCTTAGCCTTTGCGGTGGCCGTGACATTTGCCTGCTCTTTCCAGCGCACTTCCATCTGTCCGGGGTAATAAAAACCCAAAATCGGCGTGTACTGTGTGGCGTCGGAGGTCAGGTCGATGACATAGTTCATGGGCTTACCAGACGCGGACGTGGCCGGAATGACCAGATCAGTATGCAGACCCTCATGGTATGGCGTCACCAAGACTTCCGGCTGATCACCGGCCATAACCGTGCTGATTTTCCAGACTGCAGGACTGGCCCCCGAAGCCATTGCCGGATGGCTTCCAGGCTGCAACATGATAATGCTGGTGTGCATGGGGGAGGTAACCAGTGTTGGCAGGGAGTGACCGTAGGCATACAAGATGCTACCGTTAGTCCCGGCAATCGGTGGCAATGACTGCAGGTTGCCAGCTTGATACGCCGATACCAAGGCTTTCTGCATCCCTTCCAGAGTGCGATGCTGCATGCGACCGGAGGGCGGGGCTTTGATGGTTTCCTGCCAGATTTTAGCAGAAGACGGGGCGGCTTGGCCGTTCGGCAAAGCATTATCCCCATAAGCACCCAGGTCCGTGCCCCCGTTCGTTCTGGGCGGCAGGTTAGGTGTGCTTTTTGCCGTGTGGCTGGTCTTTATCGGCGGCACATCCGGTGCGGCCAAGGCTACCAGCGGTAGAGCGGTCAGAACCGCCAGTGTGATACTCTTCTGGAGTGCTTTTTTCATGACGTGATTCCTTCCTTTAGATGGTCTGATTCCAAGAGAAATTGGTGACATAAATGCCAAACGGATTGCCATTCAAGACGTTGGGGTTCGTGGAGGGCTTGGTGATGGCATAGGTAATCATGCCTTGCCAGTGGGTTGTTCCCGTTATAGCGCCACTCCGACTATATTGTTTTTCAGTCCACTGAATATCAAAAGTTCCACCCTTGGATGTGAGTGGGCCTTGTGGCAAGGCGGAAGTAATCGTGATAGTCCGGGCGCCCCGACGCTTTGTGTAAGCCATATAAGGATTGTGCCGCTGAAAGAATGCGTTCAACGCAGGCTCGGCACTGGAAGATGTGTAGTTGTAGGCCTCGTTGTAAGCCTGCTTCTCAGCCGCTACCACCGGGATTTGTTCACGAACCAGACGCAGCCAGTGGGTGAGAACATGGCGCACAATAGGCTGTTGATACGTGCCAGCATTGACCGCCTGAGCCAAATGTACCGCATCCCCCAGATGATTAACTTCCACCACATAAGGGATGATATGCACACGGTCGGCTTCATAGACCATGCCAGCACCGAAGATCCCAGCGATGACCAGACTGCCAAAAGCCATAGCCCGCCAGTTTTTCGCGGAAGCAATATAATCCCCATACCTCTCCAGCCATTCGCGGCGGGCCGCTAAGTACCGCTCTTTACCACTATCGTTTTCTGCCATGTCAAAATCCTTTTTCCAGTTGGTATCTAGGTATAGCACCCTGCCAGTTGAGATAAGTTTTTTACCCTACCAATACGGTATAGCACCCACCCATTTGATGTAGCTCATACGCAAAAAAACCGTGGGCAGCTTGTATCCCACGGCGATGACATGACGAGCTACTGGCTACATCCCTTTTGGGCCAAACACCGGGAAGAGCCGCACACCCAATAGCCTCAATGGAATCGCCAAGGCTAAAATGAACAGACTGGTAAAGTAAAAGAATATCCAGAAACAAGGGTAAAGGATTATTGGCATGCGGCCGCCGTGATGATAATAAGCTACACGGCTGGTGAACCAAAAAGTTAGGCACGCATCAACACACACCAAAAATAGGTTACGGTAGAAGATAAACTGCCCAGCCGTCCAATGAAATTCCGTCATTAAAAAGTGCATGGTCCACCCCCTGTGGTTACAGGGGCCAGACTATCCGGCCCCGACATTCATAACACATGACGAGAAGCGTGATCTTCTTAATCGCCCATTTCAGCATTCAGCCACCAAGGGCTGTCGCCCACCTCGCCGGTGACAACCTTGAGCTTGCCGGTGGCGCAGACTGCCTTGTGCTCGCCCTTGCTGTGCATGATCTCGATAGCACCTTCGGCGTAAATCGTGCCGTCCGCCTCGAATACCTCGCCATCGATATGTACCTGGTGGCTACCACGCAGCGTCAGAACATGCACCCCACTTTCGAGCGTAACCAGACCAAAGCGACCAGCAGCCATCGGCAGGGCGTCATGCGGAATGCCGCGCACCGGGACCAGAGCGATGTCGCCTTGGCGGGTGATCGTGTGCAGCTTGTTCACGGGCACACCAAAGATTTTACTCTCGGCCCAAGCCACCACTTCTTCGGGGGCCATGTCATCCAAGTGCGGGTTGCGACGGGGACTGGAAGCCAACGGGTGGCTGAACACCTGCCCTTCGTCGATGCCAACCAAGGCATACGCCTTGGACACTTCGGTGTACCAGCTTTCTTTCTTCTTCCATGCGCGGCGGATCTGGATGACGGCCAGATTGTGGGCAACGTCATATCCATAGACATCAATGTTGCGGGACTCGAAGCCACCGCGCTTCATGCCCTCGCTGGTGACACCCGTTTCCCAGCCAGCGGACTTCTTGACCGTTTCGACCAGTTCCTTGATTTCGGTAGGCAGGTTACGAATGGCACCGTATCCATCACGGCGAACAGTGGCAGGGGTGGTGTTGCTGTTGAAATTATCGGTAGTCTTGTACATAGCAGTATTCCTTTTCATCAGTGGTGGCGGAAACCCCCGCCGCGTGGGTCTTACACTCTCAGCACATGGCGAGAAGCGTTTTCTGCCAGTGAGTGGTTTTTAGTATAGATCATGTTATAGCTTTTTCAAGCTCACGCCTATACGCCGAACGATTTTCGGCATGGGGGTGGCATCCCCACCCCATGTGACCGACTTCTGATTTGGTTCTGCTACTAAAGACCGAGCCCCTTACTCTTCGTCCTGGACTGCGACTCAGGGGAATTTAGCACCTCTCTTGTCGTCTTCCGTATGCGATCCGACGCCTTCTGGCTAATTGTAATATCTTCTTTGCCGTGCGCATGCATCAAGCCATTCATCTTTTCGATGGTCTTTTTAATGGTTATGTTGGCACCGCGCACATGCTGGTAGCCCAGCTCCTTCTGCAAAATCTTTCCGATCGTATTTTCCGGGTCACCCACATCCAGAGTCTTGGCTTTCATTACCACCTGTCCATTTTCCAGCTTCCAGTCGATCAAGTGTTCATTCTCAATCATCACCCGATAAGCCGCGTATTCCTGTGGCTTTAAGTGCTCTGCAGCAAGCAATGGCAGGTTGATTAGTAGCTTATTATGTTTAACCCTATCCATGCGTTCCGCCTGGTCCTGTTCCTGCAACCTCTG
This sequence comes from Acidithiobacillus sp. TH-A36, assembly GCF_057473445.1. Classification (NCBI taxonomy): domain Bacteria; kingdom Pseudomonadati; phylum Pseudomonadota; class Acidithiobacillia; order Acidithiobacillales; family Acidithiobacillaceae; genus Acidithiobacillus; species Acidithiobacillus sp. TH-A36. The sequence goes on from NZ_JBYCKP010000682.1 coordinate 3,986, forward strand.
GGTTAGATAGTCCTGGGTGTGCTGTTCCTGGTCGAGTGCGTTTTCAGCAACGGTGGTAAGCTCTACATCCCCTTTGTGCCCGCGTTCATACTCTGCTGGGCAAACTGACCGGTAAAAATTATCCACGGCCAGGTCAAAGTGCTTAGGGCCACCCGCTGCCATCAACTCCGATGCAAAAGCAAACCGCGCTGCCAGGCTCCGGTCATCTGTGCTCAAATCTGCAGGCATTGCTTTTTCAGCAGTATGAATGGCTTTCTGGTAGCGTTCCAGCCGCTCAGGATCAAGCTCCGGCATCATTTTGTCAAAGTTCCTGATTTTCTGTTTCAATCGGAGAGAAAGTTCAGTCAGTATAGCCCTATTTTTGAACTGCTCATTGACGGTTGGGACACGTAATTTTTCGGCGGAATCTGTCAGACGATCAGCATTTTTTAGGCAGGTAGCTCGTTCATCTTTTGGGAGTCCATTGGCAGACTCGCGCATGGCTTGAGCCCTTTGTTTGCGGATTTCTGGCAAGTTTTCAATGATTTCCTGGACTTCTTTCTGCAAGTTACTCTGGGAGAGCAGACCGATGGTTGTTAGGGTAGCTGCCGTGCTCCGCAAGTCAGCTTTCCGCTCTTCTGGGTAACCTTGGGTTTTTTCCAGCAATTCTTCAAATGATTTGAACATGGCTTATGCCCCCGCTACTAAGAGATTTGCCGCGCGCTCCGCCAGCCAGCCCTGCTTGTGTGGCTCCATGCTCGACAGATACTTACCCGTAAAGTGAATAAACGGGTCAAACTCAATATGTTGATGCAGGCAAACTTGGCTCGCAGCACGGATTCTCCGCTCTAAAACCATCTGCACCGCATCGGCTGGGTATGCCGTAATGTCCCCACCATTGAGCTGCTTTTCCGGTGCATGACCGTCGGTGATCAGAGCCAGATCATCCGAAGTGAGGGAGGACAACCAACCAGAAACATCCGTCATCACCCGATTAACGCGATTTTCATGCTTCGTCACGGCGGTTGCAGGTAGGGGTTCCAGTTGTTGCACAATGTCCAGGGATTGTGCATAGACCTGTAGCGCAAAAGCCTGGACCACCTTATTTACATCCGTCATTTCAAATCCTTGGGGGCATTTAGCCCCTGTTGTGTGTCAGATATTGATGTATAGCACCATCATGAAGCAGCAAGCCAACCAAAAAGGCTCTCTTCGCACTCCGTTAAATCCTTCTCGAAACCGGCCATCGCCTGATCGAAAAACAGAGCTTCTTGAATCTGGCTGCGGGCATCTTCCACAATGAACTGGGCTTTGATATGCGCTACAACCGTCTTCGGATTTTCTAACCGAAAATATGGAAGTCTGAGAATCCGCCCCATGGCCTCACCATCTTCCAAAATCTCAAGGATAGCCTCATCCGTGGTAATGCCCGTTTCTTTGATGACCTGAATAAGTGTCTTCGCGTCCATAACAACCCCCTAGCAGGATGAGGGCCGGACTATCCGACCCTTTATATACTGCACATCCTGAGAAGCGGTATTCCACTAATCGGAAAGATGTTTGACTCCAATAGAAGGTGCAGAAACACCCCCTGTTGTGGAATCGCCAGGCATAAGATGGTCATGTGCAGATCGGATAGCCTTCTCATGCTGCTTTGCAAGCTCCCTAAAAGAAGGGCTCTCCCCCTTGTCTCCAGTAGAACCAGAATTACTCATCAGGGCGGTATTCCCAGAATTTGAAGAGCCAGCGTTACCCTTTGGGGCTGTAGTAGCCACATCTGGTGCTGGGATGGACCTGCTCTTAGCATCACTTTGTGGGGCGTCATTTGCAGTGTACGGGCGGTGATCGACTGGGTTACCCTCCACGCTGGCATCAGCCTTTGGTGCTGTAGACCCAGCACGATCTGCTGTAGTGGCAACAGGTGCCGTTTTCTCAGATTTTCCTCCTGCATAACCCC
>NZ_JBYCKP010000683.1:0-5254 GCF_057473445.1 Acidithiobacillus sp. TH-A36
TTGAACTGCCCTTGCTGCCCATCGAGAACATTCAGAAAGCCCTGTATGCGGTAACACCCAAGCATCTGGGCGATGGCGAATACTGGGCAAGCTGGGCAAAAGATGTAGCGAAGATTTCCCGCACCGTGATTCAGCGGATTGAAAACCTGATCGAGAAAAGAGAGGGTGGCGCTGCTTTCAAAGCGTTTCTCAAGGGGATTCGTAAAAACCTGAACAGCGGGATCTCCGAACAGGAAGCGGTTGAAATGCTGGCCCAGCATGTATTGACCAAGCCCATTTTTGAGGCCTTGTTCGGGGACCGATCCTTTTCCGATGAAAACCCGGTATCGCAATCCATGCAGCGGATTCTGGCTGTCATCGACAAGCATGATGTCGATGCGGAAACCGAGAAGCTGGAACGCTTCTACAAGGACGTGGCCAAGCGGGTTTCTCTGGCCCAGAGTGACGCATCCAAACAGGATTTGATTCGCAATCTCTACGACACCTTCTTCCAGGCGGCCTTCCCGGAACTGGTGGCCCGTCTGGGTATCGTTTACACCCCGGTCGAGATCGTGGATTTCATCCTGAACAGCGTCAATGAAGTGCTGAAAGAACATTTTGGCGGGGACTTGAACAGCGAGGGGGTGCAGATCCTCGATCCCTTTACCGGAACGGGGACGTTTATTACACGCCTGATCCAGTCAGACCTCATCAAGCCCCATGCGTTGCCGCGCAAGTACGAAAAAGAAATTCACGCGAATGAGCTGGTCCTGCTGGCCTATTACATTGCCGCCATCAACATTGAGTCGGCCTACCATGCCAAGACCCTGCAATATAAGCCATTCAACGGCATTGTGCTGACCGATACTTTCCAAATGAATGAGCGCAGCGAGAAGGAATCCAAAGACTCTCTCGGTGTCACCGATGAAAACTACCTGGAAGGCAATTCAGAACGCGCCGAGCTTCAAAAGAAACTGGATATTCGGGTGATTGTGGGGAACCCGCCGTATTCTGCGGGTCAGAAAAGTGAGAATGACAATAATCAGAATATAGGTTATCCACGACTGGATGCGAGGATTAGTAACACCTACGCTGCATCTTCGTCGGCAACTAATAAAAACAGTCTTTACGATTCCTATATTCGGGCAATCCGTTGGGCATCTGACAGGATTGGAAACAAGGGCGTTTTGGGTTTTGTCACGAACGGATCATTCATTGAGAAAGGCGCAATGGATGGTCTGCGGAAAGGCTTGGTGGATGATTTCAGTCATATTTATGTTTTTAACCTCCGTGGATTTGTTCGAGGAAGATCGGGTGATTCCGCAAAAAAAGAAGGAGGGAATGTTTTTAATATCATGACGGGGGTAGCTGTCACCATCCTCATCAAAGACCCAGAACATGATGTACCTACGGAATTATATTATAACGACATTGGAGATTACCTCAGTCGTGAGGAGAAGCTGAATATAGTTCGCAAGGCTTCTGGGATAAAAGGGTTGGCATGGAATCGCATTCATCCCAATGAGGCTGGAGACTGGATTAGTCAGCGTAGCGTAGGTTTTGAAAAATTCATGCAGTTGGGCGACAAAGAAGACGACGCAGAAGCGATTTTTAGTATTTATTCAAGAGGAATTGCGACCTGTCGTGATGCTTGGGCTTACAATCAAAGCCGTCAAGACCTGTCTGCTAACATGCAGGATATGATCGACGTTTTCAACGGGGATTCTACAAAGAATGCAACAGCCTGTTACGGCTTGCCAAAGTCCGCATGGCCAAAGATCGAGGATATTATCTGCAACGATCCTGAGCAAATCAGTTGGTCACGCGCTTTGAAGCAGGATGTATCGCGCGGCAAACAACATGATTTTGTGCTGGGGTCCCTTCGAATGGCCATGTATCGACCATTCTGCAAACAATGGCTGTATTTTAACCGTCAATTTAACGAAATGGTTTATCAAATCCCGCGATTGTTCCCGACCGAACGGCAGGAGAATGTGGTGATTACTATTTCCAGCCTTGGTTCAAGAAAAGGGTTTTCCTGCTTGGCGTCTAAAATGATTCCTGATTTGAACTTACAGGAGGCAGGTGCCCAATGTTTCCCCCTCTACTGGTACGAAACCGTCGAGGAAGCCCGTAAACGCCTGAGCAAAGCGGATTCATCGCAGGGCAATCTTTTTGATGAATCGGATGACCTGGAAGGAACCCCGGATGCAGACGGGTACATTCGTCGGGATGCGATTACGGACTGGGCCTTAGCCGGGTTTAGAAAGCACTATCGGGATGATGGCATCGAGAAGGTGGACCTGTTCCACTACGTCTATGGCCTGCTGCACTCACCAGAGTATCGGGAAACTTATGCCGCAGACCTGAGCAAGATGCTTCCAAGAATCCCTTATGCGCCGGACTTCCGGGCCTTTGCCGAAGCCGGAAAGAAGCTGATGGACCTGCACCTGGGCTATGAGGAGATCGAGCCATGGCCGCTGGAAGAAGTCTGGTCCGGGGACAAATGGGATTACACGGTGCAGAAGATCCGTTTTCCGAAGAAAGGGGAACGTGGGAGTATCGTCTATAACAATTCCCTGACGCTGAAAGGCATTCCAGAGGAAGCCTATGCCTATGTCGTCAATGGCAAATCTCCGGTGGAATGGGTGATGGAACGCTATTCCGTGCGGGTAGATAAGGCCAGTGGCATCGAAAATGATCCTAACCGGATGTTGGAAGAGATTGGTAATGACCGGTACATCGTGGAGTTGATTGGGCGGGTTGTGCGGGTGAGTGTTGAGACGCAGGGGATTGTGGAAACTTTAGGAGAGATCAAAGATGACATCTAACATATCTGTTTCAAGTCAACCGCTAATATCCTTTAGGCCAAAATCTGACAAATCCACATCAATGCTTCAAAAATCTTTTGATGGATACATCATCGCTCTTTCTTTTGAAGGCGAATGGACTACGTTTGTTGCAAATAGCTGCAAAAACAGAGATACAGATAAAATCATACTTGAAACATCAGTTGCAGAGATTTATTTTGGAGATAACAGGTTAAATCCATTGTCATTAGGCTGTGGTAATGGGAATAAAAACTATATTTGTACAGTTCCGTTCTTGTGTCGGTATGAATATCAAGACGCAGGCAACGGAATAAAGCTCGCCAGTGGAAATCCGATATGTTTCAATATTTCAATAAGTCATGAAACTCTTAACCAAATTGAGGAGAAGAGAAATGGGAGCGATCTTGTTATCTCGGTTGTGGTTTGTGGCAAGATCACAGCATCACTAAAAGACAATGCCAGCATTAGTGGTGAACGCATCGTGTCATCTGACCATATCCCATTCAGGATTCCAAAAAGCGACTGGGCGGATTCATTGGAAAAGGCCGATGTGTGTTATGTTCCAGGCGTAGAAAGTATTTTTTGCATGAATGAGTTGAACAAAAGCATTATAGATTATGTAAAAAAAGCAAAAAAGATGTATCATGAGGGTGATTATGATGGCTGCGTTGCTGAATGTAGGAATATTCTTGAAACTAAACGTCTTGGGAATAAGGATACAAAAAAGGACCAAGATGACGATCAAGTAACGAGATTTAAGAAAGCGCTTGATCTAATTAAGAATCTTACGCAACTAGCTCACCACAAAGGAGAGGGCAATCCAAAACACAATTTCAAAAAATTAGAAGCAAAATGTATCTTAGCAGCATCTATTTCTTTCGCAGAGTTGATGGTTGAAGGCTATTTCGACATAGAAGATACTACAGAACAACAAAATGGAGATCAGCAATGAACAACCTATGTAGTTTCACAAAGCCGCTTTTCGCCGTCTTTTCCGTCATGAGCCTTCTGATTCCAGCGGTTTCCCATGCTGATTCTGAATACATGGCCCAACAAGCTCACCAAACATGTCTCGAATATGGTGCAAAGCCAGGCACCCGGTTGTTCTATCGTTGCATGAAGTCTCAGATGCGGAAAGAGCAGTACAATCATGCAAATAATGATTGTGCGAATAACCAAAGCATACAAAGCCAATGTGATATGGCCATTATTGGCAAACCTGACCCATTTCAAGCATTCGCCAACTGCAAAAGCAATCTAGTTGCCCGCTGCGAACGCCAAGCATCCAATGAGTACCTGCACCGCAACAACGCCCAGAAGTATGATCTCAACATCCACGACTACAACCACAACTACGATAATCATTAACCCTAAAAATCTCTCCGGATACCGCAAATGCACACAAGCTATTTGGGTATCCAATCAGGCTTGTCTGGCGCTTTCTCTGGAATAGGCTGACCGTCATGCCTGCTGCGCTCCATTGCGGCCAGTCTCCACGCTGTTTCGTATCCGTACTTGAAGATGGAATAGCTTTTATTTTTCTGCTTGCCGTTCACCATGAAACGCGCTTGCCACGCGAGATTGCGAAAGCCACCCTGTTCATTTTTTGAAAAAATCAGATTGACGCCAATTATCCCAGACACTTCGTTCCCACGATTATATTTCAGGAAGTATCCGTTACCATCCCTTTTTCTCGGCGCAACACCATGTTCCAGTGTCTTTTCATCGCGCCAAACTTTCGCTAATTCCAATGCCTTATCGGTTTCCCCATGTTTCTTATCGGCAAAATAATGCTGCGCGACAGGCTGCTTATTTTCTCCGGGCAAATACAATCGCACTAGCCAGCCATTACCGCTTTTGTGTTTCGCCCGCGTGATACCGAAGTTTTCTGTTATTTCCATGTCACACCACAACTACCCGTGCATACTTGCGGAAATCCGCCCGCGACATCATAAATGAGCCGGTTGCCAGCATCCCTGCCACGGCTTTCTGATCGAAGTAAACCGATTTCCGGTCAAGCCCGGTAATCAGCACCTTGCGGTCCATGCTCCGATCTTCTGGAAACACGGTGTTGGCCAGCATGTACCAGGCTCCGATTTTCAGTTTCATATAGATCACTCCAGCAAATGCAGATACCGGCTACTGGTGGCAATGTTGGCGTGTCCCATGTTTTCCTGCACCTGGCGCAGATCCATGCCCTTGGCCAGCCATGCGCTTGCTGCCGTATGCCGGAGTAAATGCGGGCCGCATTGGGGCTTTTCGATTCCTGACCTGATGAGCAACCGGGACACCATCGTATGCAAGGCCTTGGCAGGGATGGCCTTGCCCTGGTCGGTCACGAACAGTGCATCAGTTTCCGGATGGGAACGATGACGGATCTGCAGCCAGTTCCGCATTGCCTCGACCCCTTCCGGCTGGAATCGCACCAGGCGTTCCTTGTTGCC
>NZ_JBYCKP010000684.1:0-9722 GCF_057473445.1 Acidithiobacillus sp. TH-A36
TTGGCATCCCAATTGATCAAAGCCTCGGCAATGGACCCGGAAACGGGATCCAGACCACGGCTGAACAAATAATAACCCAACCAGGTTCCGCCATAGATGGCCAGGGCACTGAGAAAAATGCTGCGGAGCAGCCAGAGCCTGTGCTTATCGGTCCTGTGTGCAGATGAGGATGATTCCGACACAGGCTTATTCTATTTTTACAGGATCAGGCACCAGAGGATCAGGCTGGGTGCCCTTGGCGTGCGGGAGGTTTTTGATTTGCAGCAGGCTGATGTTTTCATGACCATATATTTCATAAGCGGTTGTGAGATTCTGCACCTGATAATCTTGGGGAATGGCTGCCTTTACGGCAGAAACATCGCGAGAGGGACAAACCAGATAAAGCGGGTTTTCACCCAGAACGGTCCGTAATTCTGCTAATGACGACAGGTGACGAATGGGCATGTCTCCGCGCCCGGCATAAAACAGGAAGCTCGGCTGAAACCAGTCCCAGGAGGCCAGATGATAAGGATGCTTGCCCTGAATGGCAGCAATTTCCTGTCCCATGGCTCTGGAGGGTTTGAGCGCATTGATCGGTGGAAGAATGACAAACACCAGAAGACCACTGAGGACAATACTGCCCACTCCCAGACTAGCCCATGCCGCTGACCAATGTTTTTTCCAAATCAGGAGCATGGCGAAGACTGCTGCAAGCATGTAGGGAAACCCGACTTCAACCATTCCAGGAAGATGCGGTTCGCGCAGGGGTAAAATCCAGGCAGCAAAAATGCTCAGCGCGAGTCCTACCAGAAACAATGTGCTGAAGGATAGAGCCAGTCCCCATGTTTGCGGTAACCTGGATTGGGCGCGGATTTTTTCAAACCAGAAGGCAAGAAGAATAAATAAAGGTGGATAGGCCTCCCAGACATAATTGGGAAGTTTGGTCGCGGAGAGGGTAAAAAAGGCGATCCAGGTGCCTGCCCATATCAGCAGAAACAGTGGTACGGCCTGATGTTGCAAAAAGTGGCGTCGCTTCAGCCAAAGATCATGCAGCACTTGCGGTAAAAATATGGACCAGGGCAGCATGCCCAGAAAAGTACTGATGAGATAATAAAACCAGGGACCCCGGTGGCCTTGCATGCTGTCATCAAAGCGTCCGATATTCTGCTCAAAAATAAAAAGGCGATCCCAATTCCAGTGGGTTTCAATACCTACTGCCAGATACCAGGGCAGCATGATCATCAAAAAAAGTGGAATGCCGGTTGTCAGTCGCCCCTCTTTCCATAACAGGGGTAACTGCTGACGCAATAACAGAAACAAGACAATGATGAGTCCCGGCAATAGAAATCCGATGGGGCCTTTATCCAGGGTAGCCAGGGCCATGGCGGCATAGGCCCAATGGAATTCGCGGGTACGAATTTCTGGATAAATATATCCACGCAGATAACTCAATAACGCAATGGTGACCAATAATATCAGCAGTGGATCGGGGGTGGCGCTGCGAAAAATGACGGTACTGTGCAGTGCGGTGGCTGTCAGTAACCCACTGAGCAGGGCGATGGACTCCCCGTAGAGGCGGCGCAGGGCGATGATCAGATACAGAACCAATAACGCCCCGACAAGGGCTGAGCCAATGCGTAATCCCCAGGAATTCATACCCAGTAAACGGACTCCCGACCACATCAACCAGTAATTCAGGGCAGGCTTATCCGGCATCAAGCGGTCGTTATAAGTCGGGACGACGAGGTTGTCGGCGGCAATCTGATCTTTCAGGCTTTGCGCGTAAATGGGTTCATCAATATCCCAGAGGCTGGTGTTGCCGGTGCCCCAGGCAAAAAAGAGGAACGCCAGGAAGAAAAGGGCGAGGGCCTTGATCCTGAAGCCGCGCTGAAGATTCTGCATCGGTGCAGTCATCTCGATTTTCTGCCAGGACAGTGCCCGGTCAAAGCGTTTGCAATCAAGGAAAAAAGTTCCAGAAGGGACAATCCTTGATTATACCCTCAGCATCGGGGTAAACCAAAGTGAACAACCAATGATTTTCAGGAGGCGTCCAACAGATCGGGCGCGCAATGACGCAGGGTTTCCTTGAGCATGACAAAATAGCGTTGGTAGCGCGTGAGTTCATGATCCATCAGCAGCATCTGATCCATCATGGCATCAGGCCTTTCTTCAGGCAGACGTTGCATGATTTCCTGCCATTGGCTGTTGATGAATTGGTGACGTTCTTCCAGAGCATTCAGTAAATCATCCAGATCAGGATTTTTTACGGAATGCGTGGAGGGATGAAGTTCGGCGGCGAGTCCGAGTAATTGCGTTGATTTCGTGGGGGCTGTTTTCAAGGAGCTTGATTTCATGATGTTGGCCTTTTTGAATTGAAATTTTTTCGTTTAACTGCAGCTTTTATGACTGTTGTAGAGTGGGAAAAGTTGCGCTTGGCCATAAAAAAACCGGCCGCGCCGAAGCAGCGACCGGTGTTTCAGCAAGCCACTATCAGTGGGCGCCGTAGACGCTTTTTTTAGTGAAGCGACCCCGGAAGACCCAGATCTGATACCAGTTATACATGATCATGACTGGCACAAAACCGGTCATGAACAAGGTAAACACAGCCATGGAATTGGCTGGATTGGAGGCCGCATGGATAGTCCATGTACCCGGTACAATATAGGGAAACATGGTTGCCCACATGGCCGCCCAGAGTAGAACCACTACCCCTTCGCCCCAAAGCAGCGCAGTAAAATCATGTTGCATGGAGTGGTTGGTCATGGATTTGAAAGCGAAGAAAAGGACGATGACAAACCAGATGGCCCAGATCCACCAATTGGGACCTGTCCACTTGGCAGCGGCCCAAGGAAAAATGGCATAAGACCAAACCAGCGTGATGACAATCGCTATTAACGCCAGATAGGAGAACAGGTTGGTCCAGGACTTGGCGCGTTCATGAATCACATCGCCCGGTAAAAAGCGGGCACAGAGAAACAATCCTCCCGCCAGACCGGCGGCAATCACCGCACCAAAACCCGTCCAGATGGAGAATGGGGTCAGGAAGTCCATGGCCCCTCCCGCATAATGCATCACGGGGGTTGTGAAACCCCGATCAGCGATTCCACTCATGGCAATACCAGATTTCATGGGAAATCCCTGTAATACGGCCCCCAGGGAGACACCGGCGAAAAAGGGCGCGACCAGGCTGCCAATGGCGAAAGCCCAGCCCCACAGACGTTTACTGCTGCACGCATGAATATGAAATTCAAAAGCCACAGCCCGGGAGATGATACCCCACAGGGCGATCATCAGGGGGATCATCAAAAAGTTGAAGGCAGACCCATAAACCAGGGGGAAAGCACCAAACAATACACCGCCAGCGACTACCAGCCAGGTCTCGTTGCCATCCCAGAAACCCGCCATGGATGCCATGATGGCGCCACGCTCTTCTTCGTCCTTGGAGAACAAGGCAAAAATACCGGCGCCGAGATCAGCTCCGTCCAAAGCGATATATAACAAAAACATCAGCCCAAGTATCATCCACCACCAGGTGGAGAGGGCAGATACGATACGAACAATATCTGAACTAAGTTCCATGATAATTACTCCGGTGACTTATTAATTGATGAAGGAGGAACGGATTCCTCCTTCTGATCCGGGTCTGTTAACGATCCGGGTGCATCATGGGCTTGTGGGCGAAAGTCGGTGCAACATGCCCGCCCCCCGCTTGCGCAGCATCATGATCTTCACCGTGATCGTGAAACAACGTGTCGGAGTGTGGAATGTCATCGACACCCTTCTGGATGACGCGACTGAAGAAGTACCAGGCGCCGGACCAGACCACCAGCTCAAAAATGATATAACCGACAAACCAGACAATTTCCTGGGCCATGCTCATGTTGCTGACCCCTTCGTAGGTCCGCATCAGGCCGAATACCACCCAGGGCTGACGACCGATTTCACGAACCCACCAACCCGTCCAGATGGCCAGATAAGGGAGGAAGCCCGAGAACACCACCGCACGCAGAAACCAGGGATTTTTACGCAATTCCAGGGCGTTCATTTTGCCACGCACGCGCAACCAGTTGCCCCAAAGAGCGACAAAAAACAGGAAGAAACCGATGGCCACCATAGCCCGGAAGGCATAGAAAGGTACCCATACATCGGGACGTTCGTTCACCGGAAATTCATCCATACCCTGTACCGGGCTGCTCCAGGTATGGGTTTCCAGGAGACTCAGCACATGCGGAATTTGAATGGCGAACAGATTTTTCCCGGCCTGCACGTCTGGAATGGCAATGAGGTTCCAGTCGGTATTGGGTTTTCCATTCGGCAGGTAGGTGTGGAAGTGTCCTTCCATGGCCGCCAAAGAGGTGGGCTGAGTTTTTGCAACGTCTTGACCGACACTGTCACCGATAAAAATCTGCAGAGGAGTGACAATGAGCAGCGCCAGCAAAGTGGGCTTCAGTATTTTGATGAAAAGATCAGCATGACGGTTTTTGAGGATAAACCAGGCGCTGACCGAGGCGAATACAAACAATGCCAGTTCTACAGTGGCGACCCACATGTGTGGAAAGCCCCAGATAAAATTGTCATTGAGAATGGCATGCCACCAGTTGCTGACCTGAAATAATCCATCTTTCAGCATAACCCCGTTAGGCGTCTGCATCCAGGAGTTGGCCACCAGAATCCACATGGCGGACAAGCTGGAAGAAATGCCAACGTTTAAAGTGGCAAATAAATGCATGCCTTTGCTGATTTTGCCCCAACCAAACACCATCAGGCCGATGAAGCCGGCTTCATACATGAAGGCGGTGATCGTTTCGAAGCCAAGAATGTTGCCGAAGAAAGGGCCGACAGCCTGAGAGAAAGGACCATAAAGAATACCAAAGGCCATTTCCATGGTGACGCCAGTTGCGACACCTGCGCCAAAATTGATGATGAAGATTTTTTCAAAAAAACGATTGAGCTTGTACCAGCGCTCATCACCGCTTTTCAACCAGGCAAGCTCCATAAAAAAGAGCAGCCAGGACATGCCGATGGTCATTGGCGTCCAGAGAATGTGCATGGAGGTGATCCAGGCAAAATCCAGACGGCTCAAAAGCACCGGTAATGAATTTTCGATAACCATGGTGATACTCCCTTAGCTTATTATGCTGTTGCTGACTACTGGTTCACCGTCAGCAAATGCCGTGCCATGGTCTGGTCAGCGGTGAACGCCTGCTTTATCAGCGTCTTGTAATATAGACGGTGATCATTGTGTGCATAACAACCATAATTGGGTGGTTTAAATGAACCGAATGCCACAAAATAACCCAGTATAAAAATACCTGCTTAGATTGTTATTGTTCTTGTCAGTGCTGCAGCTCAACAAAAATAATGAGTTTTTTACTGCAAATTGTTACAGTCCCAAAGAAACAGAAATGAATGATTTCAATGTTGCCCATTACTCGAGGTTGGGGAGAACATCGTGCTGAAGCAGCGCCAAATATGCCTTTAGGTCATTGGATTTCAAGGAGCGCCAGGTCGCGTCTTAATCTGTATCTGCTGGATCAGATTACAGTCCTTGCAGGGTTGGTACTCTTGAATCAGTTTGCTGGCATATTGATCCCTGACCCTGCGCAACATTGGTATCTGTCGGTTTGGGTGACCTCAGGTCTGTATGTTTTTCTGGTGATGCGCAGAGGCATCGGCTTATGGCCAGGCTTATTGTTGGGTGGTTTTCTCGGTGACTGGTCTTTGGGTTACAGTCCATTCAACGCTTTTGGATTGGCAGCAGGAGAACTGCTTTCGGCATGGATCTCGGTGCGCCTGATGTATCGATGGACTGCTGACTGGAACTCGTTGACATATCGCAATGATTTGCTCTCATTTGTGATTTTCCCTGGAGTTTTAAATGGCGTAATGGCCGGACTGTGGGGGACAGTCTGGCAACAAACGTCCGTATCGTGGACATCCTCTGCTGTTCCTCTTGATATGCTCAGCAATGGTAGCGGCGTGAGTTTTGGTGTCTTGCTGGTGGCCAGTAATTTGTTATTTTGGCAGAAAGGCCAGCGCTGGCGTGAACTTGTTTTCGGGGGGGCATGGTTCTGGCTTTTTTCGGGCTTTGCTGTTGCTGCTACCACAATGCTTTTCTGGCATCGATATGCAGAATTTACAGACATTGTCGGATTGGTGTTTTTACTGCTTTTGCCCATACTTTGGGCGCTGACACAATTTCCAGTTGATGCGGTTTCTCGTTTGGTGCTGCTCTTGTTTGTGATTGCCATTGCCGGTACTGCCCGTGGCCTGGGGCCCTTAAGTGTGGCTGTGCCTCTGCGCCCCATGACGTTTTTACAAATTATGGGAGTGGGCATGATGAGCGTTGTGCTGTTTGCAGCTGCAATGATGGCTGAGTCTGCGCGCTACAGAGAGGCCCTGCGTCATGGTAATAGATGGTTAGAGCGGCGCGTCGAAGAACGCACCCTGGCTTTACTGCAGAGCCAGAAAGAACTGTTGGTGCGGGAACGCTTTATCAGTGCAGCAAGTGCCGTTAATCGATTATTTTCGGAGAACGTCGGCCAGGATGAAAATCTGATTTTTCAGAGCTTCTGTGAAATCCTGCAGAAACAGCTGGAGATGCCTCTGGTATGGATTGTCAAAGATGGCAACGCCTTGGATACGGCGGTGCTTTGTGCAGTAGCTGGCCCGCTTGCCAGCACCTTTCGGAATGAATTGGAACAGGCTCCAGATTTGGTCGATGAGGGGCGTGACAAGGTACAGCTATGGAGAACTTGGCGGGATTTCAGTAAAAGCCACCAATTAGGCAATAGGATAACCCAGGACTTTATCTGGCCCGATGGTCGGCGTGGCCATATAGCTTTGCAGCGTGCCCAGGGGGCCGGTTTTCCCGATCAGGTGACCGAGATACTGAGTCAGGTGAGTGCGGATCTGCAGGATTTTCTCCAGCGTCAGTATGATTATTTTTCACTGCAGCGAACGCGTGTTTTGCAGCAGGCGCTACTGCGGGCCGGTGAGGTGACTCTGGCAGCTGAAGATGTCCAGGAGCTCCTGCAAAAAAGCTGTCAGCAGCTGATTGACAGCGGCATCTTCATTGCCACCTGGATTGCACGACCTGCCGCAGATGGTTGTATGGACGCCTTGGCCTACGCGGGCTGGAGTGCTTCTAATGCCCTGAAAAGACGTTGGCCGGTGTCTGCAGACTTGCCTGAGGGGCAAACGGTCGGGGCCCGGGCGTGGCGAGCGGATGCCCTCGTGGTTCAGCAGGATTACCTGATGGATCCGCTCATTCAACCCTGGCGTGCTCAAGCTCTGGAATATGGTTGGCGTGCGGCTGCTGCCTTGCCTATTGAACATGGCGGAGAACGCTGGGCGATTCTTGCGGTTATTGGTGATCGGCCGCAAATGTTTTCGGATGACATTTGTGATGTCCTGAGCCAGGTAGCACGCCTTGTGGGACATGGGCTGGACGAGTTGGTTCTGAAGCAAAAGCTGGCCGAAGAAAAAATGCAAATTGAAGAAGCCCGGCAAAAGCTGGAAAAAGTGGCTTTTTACGATCCGCTGACGGGTCTTGCGAATCGGCGTTTGTTGGAAACCCAATTGGAACAGGCGATGGCTCGCCAGGAGCGTCAGGATCATGTGCTGGTCGTTTGTATGTTGGATCTTGACCGCTTCAAGCCGATCAATGATGCGTTTGGGCACGAAGCGGGTGATCAGGTTCTGGTGAGCTTGGGACATCGTTTGGCGGAAGTTTTGCGAAAAAATGACATGGTTGGTCGCTTTGGTGGTGACGAATTCGTGATTTTGCTGGAGTCCGTGCAAAATCAGGACGACCTTTATCAGATATTGCGTAAAATTGAGCATGTGATGACCTCGCCCATTCAACTGGAGAATGGTCAGAGTGTCCGCGTCGGATTGAGCATTGGTGTGAGTGTCTACGCGGGCGCAGAGAAAATGTTGAGCCCAGAAGAGTTGCTCCGCCAGGCGGACCGCGCCCTTTATGAAAGTAAAAACAGTAAAAAAGAACGAGATGCCTGCTGGATCCTGCATGAACCCAGTACCGCTCTGGAGCGTGCGCCACTCGCCCAGCGGCTCCTCGCCAGTGGGCAGCTTCTGGTGTTGTATCAGCCGGTTTGGGATACCCAGTCGAGCCGGGTTGCCGGTATGGAATCATTGGCCCGCTTGCAAGCGGAAGATGGTAGCATATTAACGCCCCGGGATTTTCTGCCCCAACTGCGGGGCAGCCATTTGTGTCATCTGACCCAACGTATGCTGGCCCAATCTCTGGAAGACCTGAACAGTCTTGGTGAGGCTGGGGATGGCTTATGGGTTTCTGTGAATATTGATCCGCAATCACTCACCAAGCCTTGTATTCGCCAAATCCGTCAGATTATTCTCGATAGTGGCCTCGATCCGTCTCGTATTATTCTCGAGATCCTTGAAGGGACAGATTTCCTTGAACGCAATTCCGCTCTGGAATTGTTGCGCCAGATTCGCGCATTAGGTGTCCGTCTGGCCCTGGATGATGTGGGCAGTGCCTATGCCTCCCTATTGCGTCTGAAAGAGTTGCCAGTAGACGAAATCAAGCTGGACCAAGGGTTCGTGCGCACTCTGGCGCAACGTCCGGATGATTTACATTTCGTGTTGGCAGTGCGCGATCTGGCTCAGGGATTAGAGGTGGATCTGGTAGTGGAAGGCGTCGAAAACGAAGCGATTCTCGATGCGATGATGACCCTCAATATTCCCCTGCTGCAAGGCAGGCAGATTGCTCGTCCCATGTCCATCAGCCGGCTGCGTACCTGGTTGCGACGCAAGCAGCCGGTGCGCACGCATCCTTCGACCCTTCTGGGAATTTATGCGGCCCAAATGGCCAATCACAACCTTTTGACTAAAATGGCCTGCCAAAACCCACATTTGCTGCACGCAGAAACCCTCAGCGATGACAAATCCTGCCCCATTCATGCTTATCTCCAAAGTCTGGAGCCAACAAATCAAGATTTGCTGATGCGCCATCATCAACTTTATCATCGCGAGCTGGGCAGCTTGCTCAGGCAATTGGCAGTGGATCGGGATCAGGCGGACTGGGTTGTCCTGAATCAGGCTGAGGAAAGCTTTTTGCGCTTGCTCCGCGAAGCCTGGCAGAAGCAAAGCCCCCCAGGCCCACTGCCGTTTTCAGGATTAATGCTTGCGGGAAATTGAGGGCATGGCCTACTCTTCAAGTAAATGAATTGTGCAAAATCATCCTGCTTGCTTTGACCAAGGAGTCGCCTCATGTCTGCAGCCCCTCTGACCGCTTCACCCTCATGGCAACATTTACAGGCGCATCGCAAGAGCTGGGAAGATGTCACCCTGCGTCAGCTTTTTCGGGAAGACCCTCAGCGGGCCGGACGTTTTTCGGCAGAAGCCTGCGGCATCTATCTGGATTACTCCAAGCATTTGCTGCGTCGGGAAACCCTGAATCTGCTTTTTGATCTTGCCCGCAGTCGTGATCTGGAAGCGCGCCGCGACGCCATGTTTGCCGGGGAAAAAATCAACCATACCGAGGGTAGGGCCGCATTTCATGCGGCTTTGCGGGCGCCCAGGGGTACCGTCATGCGCACCGGGGGGGTGGACGTTGTCCCTGAAGTGCATCAGGTGCTGGAACATATGGCCCGTTTTACCCAGTCCATTCATGAACAGTCCTGGCGGGGTGCCACCGGTCAGCCGATTCGGCAGATTGTGAATATTGGTATTGGCGGTTCTTACCTGGGTCCGGAAATGGC
>NZ_JBYCKP010000685.1:0-1293 GCF_057473445.1 Acidithiobacillus sp. TH-A36
ATGTAACACGTTTTGAGCAATGACATGAATGTCCGTCTTCATGACGTTCCTCCAAAATATCCATTAGATTACGCCAAATAAACGTGCGCCTTATCCATAAGTAGGCGCTCCAAAAAGCGTCAAGATAGCTCATCGCCAGAAGGCTAGATGCACAGCCGGTTACTGAGTATAAAAATATATAGCACAGCCCTTTGTTTCTTGCAAGATTCTGATTAAATACCTCAAAAGGCCTTATGCCTGGTTCCACCAATGGCCGCGCTTTCTCTACGCAGGGGGTTATCCCTGTAGGACGCAGGAGCCAGCGGCCTGCAGGTTCGCAGAAGAGGCCTGTCGCGGGATCAAATTGATCCCGTCGTTTCCTGTCCTCCATCCATCACAGGGCTTATTGGCCCCACAAATAGCGGGCCTACTAAAAAACGACTTTTAGAATAAAGCCGAATTTCGCCATTTTTTAACGACCAAAATATCGCTTATCCTTGATACAGTTTGCCTATCCTCCATGGGTCCGTGAGGTTTTTAGAATTCGGTCCATTCTTATGCCGCACACCCGCATCCCTTCCGGATTGAATATTTGCAAAAAGGAACTTGCTGCATGGGCTGTATAATTGGATTCATGATTTGTTTGTGAAGGGGAGGCAATATGGCACTCATTAGAGCGCGGGATATGAGAAGGGCTCCCAGGCATTGGGCGCTGATTGGTCCTCGGCTTGTCGGAAAGAGCACGTTTCTCACGGCCATGGCCAAGACGATTCTTGTGGTGGACACAGAAGGTCGTGGACGCGAAATCGATGGCGTCAATAACTGCGAAGTGTTTCTGCCGGACGTGTTGGACCGTCAGGACCCGCTTGCCATTTCGCAAGCACTGCGCCGTGATGCACAGGATATTCAGGAAGCAGGCATCCAGTTAATCGCTATTGATTCACTCACGCCGATTTACAAGCGCATGGCTGCTGAAGCCCTTGCGAAGAACGAGCGCAGGCTGAACAAAAACAAATCCTCTGCATTTGTAGACAAGGCCAACGCCATTCGCCTTTTCCAGGACGCGGCGGTTTCTCTGGGCACCGATGTGGCGATGATCTGGCACTACGAAACCGGACGTGATGGAAACGGCAAGGAAATTCGGAACCAGACCATTTCCGAGATGGAACGGCAGAAGCTGGCCCGGTCTCTGAATGGCATGATCGAACTGAAACGGGAGAAAAATCGACGCGTTGCGCGGATTGTCTGGTCCCGGGCCGGCGGCAGGGCTTTGCAGGGAGTGGAAATTGTCGATGAGCAAGGCTTCTGGAAGGG
>NZ_JBYCKP010000686.1:0-6340 GCF_057473445.1 Acidithiobacillus sp. TH-A36
TCGAGAGCTGCACGCAGTGCCGGAAGAATGACGGCGATGCTCATGGTCGGGAATTCCGGATTTTCTGCAACAGGGCGGTGGTGCTGCGGTCGTGCCGGAAAGGAATGCTGAGGACGCGACCGCCGCGCGCCTGGACCTCGCGGGCACCGACAATGCGTTCCACCGGCCAGTCGCCGCCCTTGATCAGGACGTCAGGCTGCAGTTTTTCTATGAGTTGCAAAGGGGTGTCTTCATCAAAAGGGGTGACGAAATCCACGGACTGCAGGGCCGCGAGTACCGCCATCCGATCGTCTTCCGGATTGATCGGGCGATCAGCGCCCTTGCCGAGTCGACGCACGGAGGCATCGCTGTTCACGGCGACAACCAGACAGGCGCCTTCCGCGCGGGCTTCGGCGAGATACTGGACATGGCCACGATGCAGGACATCAAAAACCCCATTGGTGAACACCAGTGGACGACGATAATTGCAGGCCTGCCTGAGCTGCTCATGGTCGTGCAGAATCCGTCCGGAAAATGACGCGACGCTATGGGGCGGAATTGGATTTTCGGCAAAGGCTGCGTCCACATCGCTGCAAAGGGCATGAATGATGACCAGATGGACTTCCTGGATGCGCGCCGTACTGGTTTCGGGGACGCGCAGCTCAATATCCGCCGCCCCCAGCAGGCCGGTAAGTTGTCCGCCATCCTTGCCGGTCATGGCCAGGGTCCACATGCCCCGAGCCTGGGCCGCACGAATGGCCTGCAGGACATTTTCGGAATTGCCGGAGGTACTGAAAGCCACCAGACAATCGCCGGGTCGGCCCAGGGCCTCCACCTGACGGGCGAATACTTGCGTGTAGGCAGAATCATTGGCAATGGCGGTCAAGACGCTGCTATCCGTGCTGAGGGCAACGGCGGGAAGGGCCATGCGATTACTTTCAAAGCGGTTGACCAGTTCGGAGGCCAGATGCTGGGCATCTCCCGATGAACCACCGTTGCCGCAACATAAAACCTGGCCGCCGTTCTGCAGTGTGGCTATCAGTCTTGCACTGGCGTCGGCGAAAGGTGCGGCGAGACTCTGTGCAGCATGTTCCTTGGTGGCGATGCTGGCGCGCAAGGCGGTATTTATCCGGTCAGGCATGGTCATGGGCTGGGTACTCTGAAAGCATCGCGAATCCACTCCGGCGCTGCGTCACCGTCAATGGCAATCACGTCAAACCGGCAAGGACGCAGACCATGCCGGGGATTGCGCAACAAAAAATATTCGGCAGCGCGAATCAAACGCTGCTGTTTCCGATGGTTGACGCTGGCAGCGGCAGAGCCTTGCCGATTATGGGTGCGCTGGCGTACTTCCACGAACACCAGCGCCTCATTATCCAGTACGATCAGGTCGATTTCCCCGGAACGGCAACGAAAATTGCGCAACAGCAATTTTAGTCCGGCCCTCAGCAGCAAAGCCAAAGCGCGATCCTCACCCTGCTGACCGAAGTTCTGGCGCGGCGAAGGCATGCGTTAATTTAGCTGCCGGGTTTGGGAATGGCTGGCAAAGGCACAATAGCGCCATTCTCTACTTCCATCCATTCCATGCCACGCACGATGCGGCCTCCTTTACCAAAATGTAAGGTTCCGGTGGCACCTTTGAGAGGCTGACTGAATTGTCTGGCGAGGATTTTTTCGGCAAGCTGGTAGGCATCCATACCAAAAGCGGCCATCCGCCACTGCGCATCACTGGCATTGGGCAGGCTCGTATGGAGGAGCGCGGCGGCCTGCGGTTTGGTCGTAGCCGGTTGAATAATCCAGGGCATATCCACGGACTCAATTCCGGAGAGATTTTGCGCATCGCTCGGGAGGGTGGCTCCATGTAAAAGTGCCGGACTGAAAATCGGGATATGACTGTTGATGGAACGGATGGCTGTGACTGCAGCGTTGGCATTTTTGCTGTCTGCGACCAGGAAAACAAAATCATGCCTTGAGATGGTCCCGCTGAGCAGTTGCTGCGCCTGACCATTAAGAGAATGACCAGGCAGATAGGTGGCGACTCCTGAGACGCTGCCACCCAGTTTTTTCCAGGTATCGATAAAATCGGCCTGAATGGCAGCGCCACTGGAATCCTGCGGATACAACACATAAACCCGTCGATAGCCTGCTGCATAGCCCTGATTGGCAATCTGACGCGCCGCAACATCCCGACTCAGACTGAAAGTATATAACCCCGGTTGTTGTACCCCGGCATCGGAACCCAGAGCAATAACCGGAGGATCTGAAGGTTTGCGTACACTGGCCACGGCATTGATGTCCTGCGGTAATAATGGCCCGACAAATATCTGGCAACCTTCCTTGACTCCGCGCTCAAAAAGCACAGCAGTATAACTGGGATTTCCGGTACTTTGCAGCAGCTTGACGGCCGGCCCGGATGCCAGCTGTTCCGCCGTTTCCATGCCAGCACTGAGGGCCTGGGAAAGTCCCGCATAACTACCGGTGGAGGGGAGCAGTGCACAAATACTGCCCTCCTGACTGCTGGTAGTGTCTGCGACGTTCAGTTCGTCATGGCTGGTAAAATTGATGGGCGGGTGGCCAGGATGCGCGGCCATCCAGGCATTGATAGCGGCTTTGCGTTGATCCGGATCAGGATTATGGCGACTGATCAGGGCAATGGCGAGCCATTCCTGTACCAAAGGATTACCACTGCGTCCCTGCCAGTTTTGAATGCGTGCCGAGGAAACAGAGTCCAGAAGAGCATGAATACGCTGATGGTTTTTGTGGATGGCAGCGCTGCTGAGCAGGCTGTCCCGTTCTATCAGAAAATTCAGGGCAGTCAGTTCATGCCCTTCCTGGGTGTATAAGGTGGCAAGGGTTCCCATGGCCTCGGCCCGCACGTTCTGAGGCGTGCTGGCGATGGTCAGCAGTTCTTCCAGATTGCCTTTGGCTCTGGGTGTCTGTCCCTGATCCATCAATCCCTGGGCGCGTACCCACAAGGCTTGTCCCCGTAAACCGTTATCGTCATGTTCCAGGCGCAGGACTTCATCGGCGAGGAGTACCGCTACCGGAGCCCTGTTGCCCTGCAGGGAGGCTTGTGCAGCCTTCAGCAAATACTGGAGTTGTGTCTTGCCCTGAACGGCCGCCGCCGCCTTGATGTAGTCTTTGGCGGCTTCCAGGTCATGCCCCTCTGCGAGTAACGCATCTGCTTGCCGGGCACTTGCCGCTTCAGGAGAGTTTGCCGCAGTGGCTACAGGAGCCGGAGCAGTACTGAGCACGGGCGCCGGCTTATGTGGCATACTCGCGCAGGCGCTCAAGGCGGCGGCGACAGCCAGTGTGGCGGTCAAACGTGGCAAATGGAATAAACTGGTCGGCAGTTTCATGAGCAGAGTGTATGGAGAATGGAGCAGTGGTTCAATGACTGAAATGCATTCCGGGCTGTTGACGATTATCGCCACCCCCATCGGCAATCTGGAGGATCTTTCGCCACGGGCCGGGCAGGCCATTGCGGGTGCCAGCCTGATCCTGGTGGAAGATCGCCGTCATGCCCAGCGCTTGTTCCAGCATCTTGGTGTACAGCCCAAAACCATGGCCCTGCACGAACATAACGAGCGGGCACTGGCCCCGCAAATTGCCCAGCGCATAGCCGCCGGTGAGCAGATTGCCCTGCTTTCTGATGCCGGGATGCCGTTAATTTCCGATCCTGGTTTTCCATTACTGGCGTTGCTGCGCGAACAGCAGTTACCGGTCACCATTATCCCCGGGCCCAATGCCGCTGTGGCCGCGTTGTCTTTGTCTGGCTTGCCGAGTGATCGCTTCAGTTTTGAAGGATTCTTACCCGCCAAAGCGGGCGCCCGTCGGGCGCGTCTTGCGGTGTTGCAGTCGGAACCACGAACCATGATTTTTTATGAGGCCCCCCATCGCATTGTGGCAACAATAACGGACATGGCGGAACTTTGGGGTCTGAATCGGCCTGCAGCGCTTTGCCGGGAGCTGACCAAAATCTATGAGGAATGTATCCGGGACTCTCTGGGCGGGCTGCTGGAACGCCTGTCCCAGCAGCCGGATAAGGTGCGTGGCGAAATGACTTTGATACTCGGCGGAGCACCTGAACAAGACCCGGGTGAACAGGAAGCGGATCGCTGGCTCGCCCCTTTGCTCGAGGAGTTGCCACTGACCCAGGCGGTGCGAATTGCTGAAGCGCAAAGCGGAATGGCCCACCGTCTTTTATATCGTCGCGCCCTGGCCTTGACTTCCGGGCGTGAGCCCGCTTAAATACGCGCTCTTGGCCCAGGTAGCTCAGTCGGTAGAGCAGAGGACTGAAAATCCTCGTGTCGGCGGTTCGATTCCGTCCCTGGGCACCATATAATCAAATAGTTACAGCATCAGCAAATTCTAATTGGTGCAGTTATTGGTGCAGTAACATGAAAATTCTGCCAGACTCGGTTACTGGTAGTGTGTCGCGTATCCCTTGAAAATGGCACAACGCAGCGGCTATGGTGCAGTTCTCGATTACACCATTGAGGACGCAGATTCATGGCGAGCATTCAAAAGCGTGGTAAGTATTGGCGGGTACAAATCCGCAAGCAAGGCTACCCCACACTTTCATCTACATTTGATACCAAAGCAGAAGCCAATCTCTGGGCCGCCCAGCAAGAAAAGAAACTGGCAGAACAGTCACCAGCCCAGGTGATTAAGCGTATGCAGGACCAGACTTTTACTTTCGGTGAAGCTCTATCCCGTTATGCAGAAGAAATTATCCCGACCAAGAAACCCACAACCCAACACCGTGACGGTGGCATCATCAGGCGGCTTCATACCGATTATGGGGAAATAGCTTTAGCCCAACTGGACGGTCCCATGCTCGCCGGAATTATCCGGCAATGGCAGACTTACCAAAGTGCAAACTCCATCCGTCTTTACCTGGCTGTCATTAGCCATCTATTCAACATTGCCCGCAAGGAATGGGGCATGGTTGATCTTATCAATCCGGTGGAACTGGTACGCAAACCCAAACTACCCCCAGGGCGTGATCGGAGATTAGTCGGGGATGAGGAAGACCGCTTACTGTCGGCTTGCGCCAAAACCAACCCTGAATTGGCGGATATTGTGATATTCGCCATGGAAACAGCCATGCGCCAGGGGGAAATCATTAGCATGGAGTGGCGACGGGTAAACTGGATCGACCACACGGTTTACCTCACTTACGGCTTGACTAAAACCAGTACGGCAAGGGTCGTGCCGCTTTCCGAAAAAGCCGAAGAAGCCTTACAGCGGCAGCAAGCCCGAGCAACGGGCAAGGATGGTAAGGTATGGAAGTACACCACTAACGGGATGAGAGCCAGCTACAATAGAGCCTTAAAACGGGCGGGTATAGAAGGGCTGACTTTCCATGACTTGCGACACGAGGCCACTAGCCGGCTAGTGGAAAAGGGGGTTACCACAATGACCGTTCAGGCGATTACCGGGCACAAGTCCACCCAGATGATGAAGCGGTACACGCATATTTCCGATAAAGTGCTGGTGGATGCGGTGCGGGGTCGTGGATAAACAATTCGCTTAAATATACATGACGTTTTTAACGTAAACCGCCACTTTGCAAAAAAATGCATCATGCGCATATAGCTGAAAGAGTACACCATGCAGATCAAGACCGTTCCACAAAAAATAGGCAATCAGCTCATGTACTGTTACGGGGTGCGTCTATCCCCGGATTCTGAGCGGGCTGTGGCAGAGCAGATCAACCAAGCCCGTGCGCTTTACAACAATATCATCGCGGTCATGCACAGCATTTATGATGAAATGCAAACCTACATCATGGCGCATGCAGGACCGGAAGCACGGGGAATTCAGGTGCAGATTGAGGTCGTGAGTTCAGCCTTCAACGCCGCAAAAGCCGCCAATGATGATGGCGAAATGAAACGCATCGCACAGCAGCGGCGAGCACTCTGGAAGGACTTGGGGGTGATCCTGAAAACCGTCCGACAGGCGCATAAAGAAACCCTTAAGGAACGATTCTATTCACGCATTGGCAACAAAGCGGCCTGTGAAACCTACCAGTGTCGTGCGACGGCGGTGATGGAAGGATTAGGTTTCTCCACGGCCTCAAAAGTGCTGGATTCAGCACTCAAGGCCTGGCAAATGTCCATGTCCAAGGGCAAGGCACCCCGGTTCGCGCGGGGAGACCTTAAATTACGAGACACGCTTGCTCTGCAATTTTCTGAAGCGGGCGGATACCCTGTAGAAGGGCTTTTTACGGGTAAACGCCATGATCTGGTCATCCAGTACCCCAAAAAAGGTTTTGTGCCGCGCTCCTACAGCCCTTTTCGATTCAGATTAGGTGCAGCAAAAGACAACCTCTATGCCGAGGGAACGGTACATTTAC
>NZ_JBYCKP010000687.1:0-1599 GCF_057473445.1 Acidithiobacillus sp. TH-A36
GAAATGCTGCAGTCGCCGGAACCTGCCGCCCATGCACTTTGAAAGATAAACGGCGAGGTGCTGCACAGTAATATCAGTAAAGCTCTTTTCAGCATCCTGTTTTCCTTTATGTTACAAAGAAGAGGCTTACCACCGACCCCGAGGCCAATATCCCCAACCGGGTCCGTACCATCCGGGAAAGAAACCAAAGCCGGTGCCAACAAAAACCTGTTGCTCCACCTGTGCACGGGGCGGTTCTATAGGCCACAAATACACGGTACTCGCTGCCAGTTTGGGATAGGTATAACTGAATTGACCCACATCATGGTGCTCAGTGCCGGTAATCATTCCGATAAAAGTGACCTCACGGTCGGGTCGATAAAGCATGGGATCATAAAAACCGGGTGCACAGGCCACAAAGCGGCCAATATGCGCCTCACCTTCTTCCGACTGGGGCCTGCCATTATTATGCAGGGGCTCACCCAGCACGGTGAAGCAGGTTTGTTGGGTTTCAGGTCGGGTTTCAATGATTTTCCCACCCCAGCGCACCTGATGACCATTGTAGTTACCGCTTTGGGCGGCGGCAGGGGTAATATTCGGAAAAGTACCGCTGACCGGAGTGACCGTGGCGCAACCGGAAAGGCAGGCGGCACTGATCAGGGTGGTCCAGAAAGCCAGGCGTTGCTTCGTCATGATTTTGCTCCGCAAAAATGAGACTGACCCGCATATTGACCGACACGATCCTGGATTGGTTCAAAGCCAGTCCAAGCCCTTGAATTTTAGCTTAACGGGAAGTTCCCGGTCTACCGTCATGGGTTTTGCTCCGACTCCCCCAGTAGCTGACAGCAAACAGAATGACAGCCATGACCAGTTCCTGCGCAGCCGGGATCAGCCATCCTCTGGGCCAGGACTGAAACAAAACCATGGCAATGGTCAGCACACCGAGGAGAATCATGACTCCGGCCAGTCGTGACAACACCATAAACACATTTTTAGCGGTGAATACGCCGATGCCGCGATGAACGCCGATTCCGCGCAGAAAGCTGTCCAGTTTTTGCGGTGAAATCAGATAAACCAGTGCCAGGACCAGAAAGGCAAGGATGCCCAGTGCAATGATGACTCCAATGATACTCATGATATTGACCATGGGCATGACGGCTCCTCCATGTGGATTCTTCCTGAACAGTATACCCCATCTGACCATATCCCGAGCCAAAAGTTGGCTCCAATTGCAATGGCGTCGACTAAAAATGAGGAATGTCTTCCTGCAGTTCGGCAAAACGCGCTGCGAGAAAATCTATCAGGGCGCGTACGGCAGGGAGCAATCCCCGTCGCGAAGGAAATACGGCGTGGATAAGCTCCGGATGTGGGGCCCACGCGGGCAATATGCGCATCAAAGTGCCTGTCGCCAAAGCTTCGCGCACCATCAGTAGCGGCAGCTGGACAACTCCCACCCCGGCTATGGCTGCATCCCGCAGGGCAATCATGTCCGTAGTGACGAAGCGGGGCTGATGCGTCCGGATGACGACGGCATTTTGCGGTCCGGACAACTCCCAATGATGATTTTGCTGGAGGCTTCCCAGACCCATGCTCGGTAATTTTACCAGATCGTCGGGTTGC
>NZ_JBYCKP010000688.1:0-8438 GCF_057473445.1 Acidithiobacillus sp. TH-A36
TACCAGTCGACAATTTTGGGCACGTCCGTACGACCTTTGGCGCCGCCAAAAGCAGAGCCGCGCCAGTTACGTCCAGTCACCAGCTGGAAGGGGCGCGTGCTGATTTCCTGGCCAGCCCCGGCGACGCCAATGATAATGCTGGTTCCCCAGCCCTTGTGGCAACATTCCAGAGCCTGACGCATCAATGTGGTGTTACCAATGCATTCAAAGCTGTAGTCTGCTCCGCCTTTGGTGAGGCTGACCAGATACGGGACCAGATCCCCTTCCACCTCTTCGGGATTGACGAAATGCGTCATCCCGAATGCTTCGGCCAAAGCTTTTTTGGAGGGATTGATATCCACGCCGATGATCATGTCGGCGCCCGCCAGGCGGGCACCCTGCACGACGTTAAGGCCGATACCACCCAAACCAAAAACCACCACCTTGTCACCAGGGCGCACCTTGGCCGTAAAAATCACCGCGCCAATGCCTGTGGTTACGCCGCAGCCGATATAGCAAACCTTGTCAAAGGGCGCATCCTCGCGAATTTTGGCCAGGGCAATTTCCGGGAGCACGGTGTACTGCGCGAAAGTGCTGGTTCCCATGTAATGGTATAGAGGCTTGCCCTGACTGGAAAATCGGCTGCTGCCATCGGGCATCAGGCCTTTACCCTGGGTTTCACGAATGGCCTGACATAAATTGGTTTTACCACTCAGACAATATTCGCATTCCCGACACTCCGGGGTATAAAGGGGAATAACATGATCTCCGGGTTTCAGGGAGCGCACCCCCGCACCCACTTCAACCACCACGCCCGCACCTTCATGACCAAGAATGGTAGGAAACAGTCCTTCCGGATCCATGCCGGAAAGTGTGTAGGCATCTGTATGGCAAACCCCGGTCGCCTTGATTTCCACCAGCACTTCCCCGGCGCGTGGACCATCCAGCTGCACAGTCTCGACGACGAGGGGTTGATTGGCGCCATAGGCGACAGCGGCACGTACATCCATAAGGTGATCTCCTGAAAATTGGCGAACAGAAAACAGCTTAACCGTTAATCACAAAGCGGGGAAAGTGCGGGCATCCCATTCTTCTGGATGCGTTCGGAGTGAGCATACAAAGTCATGCGGTCATCGCGGGCGTAACCAATCGCTCAGACATGGTTTTCTCCTTGTGAAGCATTACCGACTTTCAGGACAGAAGACCGGCGTCCTCTGCGGCCAATGCGCCGATGGCAGACCAGTCACGGATGGCGCCGCCCTCCGCAGCAAGGCGAATAAAGCGATCACGCAAGAGGCTCACCAGGGGCAATGGAACATCCAGATTTTCCGCCGCTGCGCCCTGATCAACAAGCGCCTGCATTTTCCCGGGAGAGCGGTTAAATACCTTCAGATTGACTCCGGAAGTGAGCAGCCTGGCTGCCATTCCCGACCCCATCTGCCCCAGTCCTACGAAACCCACTTGCATGGTGACCTCCTTGTTTTGCATCTGTTACATACCGGACGGTTGGTTCTAACCTTAGTGAGAATCCCTGTTTTCGTCAACAATGTATGATTTGGTGCGAAATTTTTACGAAATGCCTTGCATGTCTCCAGAATAGTCCCTATGCTCGCCATTGGACACGTGGTCCGAATTTACGCAATAGGAAGTGCATCAAATGGCAACAGGTACAGTAAAGTGGTTTAACGACAGTAAAGGTTTCGGTTTCATTACTCCTGAAGATGGCAAAGAAGATGTATTCGTGCATCATTCCGCCATTCAGGGCAGCGGCTTCAAGACCCTGGCAGAAGGCGCACGTGTATCGTTCAACAGTGTTCGCGGCCCCAAAGGCATGCAGGCTGAGGACGTGCGCGAGATCTAATCCCTAGCGGATGATCATCGCCCAGGGCGCCGCAATTGCGGCGCTTTTTTTTTGAGAGCGCGTGCAATTTGCGTCAGAGCCCGTATGCCAGCCAGCAACTGCTTAAGCCGCTTGTCAGATAACCCGTGCCTGCAATAAATCCTGAATACCTTCTGATAAAGACCAGAAAGGTTGGCATAAGTGCTTGCGCATTCGCCCGTTATCCGCAATGGAACGGAGGATATCTCCTTCTACGGGTGGAACCCATTCAATATGGGATGGCGCACTGACAAGTTGTTGGATAGTTTTTGCCAGGTTGAGAATGGTAGTCGCTTCTCCTCGAGCAATGTTGATGGTCCCCTGAGCCTTTCCGACAAGTGCTGCCACGTTGGCCTGAGCAACATCTTTGACATGAATGAAATCGCGTTCCTGGCTGCCATCACCACGAATGGTCAGCGCCTGCCGGGAAAGCGCCTGAGCCACAAAACGGGAAATTACCCCGCTATAGGGGGATTGGGGATCCTGTCGGGGACCGTAAACATTAAAGTATCGTAATCCTAAATGAGAAAGTCGATGCATGCGGCCATAGAGGTCTGCATATAGCTCGTTCGTATATTTTTCCATTCCATAAGGAGAAATTGGCAAAGCTGGTTCATCTTCATTCAGAGGCAGTTTTGTGGGGTTACCATATACAGCTGCCGAAGATGCATACACAAGGCGCGCATGGTGTTTGCGGGCTTCTTCGAGAACGCCAACATAAGCCAGAATGTTCTGCTGGCAGGAAAAAACAGGGTCCTCCTGACTTCTGATGACGGAAACCTGGGCGGCAACATGCAATATGTGGGTCACGCCTTCACAGACTTGATGCAGGAGTATTCGATTGGTCATGTCGCCCAATATAAAATCCAGACGTTCATGACTTGCGGGTAAGTTATCCCTTTTTCCGGTGGAGAGGTTATCCAGAACACGGACGTGATAACCTTCAGAAAGCAGAAGCTCTACCGTGTGGGAGCCGATGAAGCCGGCACCACCGACCACCAAGATGGTTCCTGCACGCTGTTTTGAATTCATGTTATTTAACGTCCTTTATATTTTAATGAGATCTAACGAAGGTGATGAAGTCGATGTCGCGCAAGTCTCGTTGCAACAAAAAAAGTCCCAGTATATCAGCAATAAACAAAGAAAACATGAATCCCATGCCATAAAAAAACGGGCCACCCTGTAAGCTTAACCAGGTAAAAATGACATTTCCTAAAAAAAAGATCAAGGTCATTAAAGTGCTGCGACCACGTAAATCCATATAGAAATAAACATTCAAAATACTCATGAATAAAAGTTGCAAGCTGACGCCAATAACGTCAAACTGGAAAATTCGTGAATAGCTGACGGGATAACCCAGCAAGCTGAGTATTTGCGGAGTAAAGGCGATGGCAAATATGACGGTTATGCCTTGCACCTTGGCAATATCCCATAAACCGGTTCTGGTGGCGTTGATCATCCCCTGTTTGGCTATGAGGAGCTCAGAATAATTTCCACCTTCGACAATGACACGATTATAGGCTTCATAAGCTTCCACAAAATCAGTTTCAAGGCGAAAGAGAAACATGGCCAGGCCTGGTACAATCAGGAGATAACTCAGAAAAATGGGTACATCATAAATTGGCGAAGCGCGCAGCGGTCCAATGACCAGAGCGCTGGTGTCTGGAGTGAACCAAAACAAGAGTTTATCTGCCCAGACGGCGGCGTTGAAAAATAGTCCTACCCAAGCAAGAGACCAGAACATGCGCTGAGTGCTGAGGACACTCCCTGGAAAGCTGAGCATGCCCGGAAACTGTCGAATGACCATGGCCCCCAGGCTCATTAACAAAATACCCTGACCGAGATCGAAAGCCAGCAAATAACCATATAGACCGTCATCGGCTCCCAGATAGATGCCTGCCAAGACAATTGTTGTGTAGGCCGCCAGATACCAGGCAACCAGAGCCTTATAGTCTTTGAGGCTGGTTCCCATAATCGTTAGAATCCATACCCCGCAGAGCTCTACAAAGCCTGTACCCATCAGGAACTGATAAAAAATAGGGGTTTTGCTGAAAAACAGGGTTGCTATGACGTACGCAAGAATGATACCGAGGGTACAGATGCTGGCGATCATCATGAGGATGATGGATATGACGGCTTTTTTTTCCCGGGCAAAAAGCATGTCAGCAATATAACGGGTAAACAGCAACTGAACAGGGCCAGTAAAAATCAGTGAGGACATGATCAGATAAGTTACCGAAACCTGAAACTCAATAACGGCTGAGCTGTGCTCATTCTGGCTCATGGCCAGAAAGCCTAAAAGCAGGATGCCAAAAATAGATAACAACCATGGTCCTGAAGAAACAATTCCCGCGAAGCCGTACGCCTGTAGTAATGAAAAGTAGGTTCTGCGTTTGAGAATCCTGCGTAACTCAAATCCAATGCCGGCCATGTTCAGTTAGCCATCCCGGCTTGATAAAGGCTGCGATAGCTTGCAAACATGTATTCCTCCCGATAATTTTTTTCTACCCTGTCAACCGCATTTTTACTGCAGAACGTCCAGGTGTCAGAATCATTCAGTAGAGCATGAATTTCTTTTGCCAATGCGTTCGGGTTGGCAATGGGTACTATTTTTCCCGCCGGTTCAGCACTATCTTCTTTGCTGGTTCCGAAAACAAGTTCACGACAGGAGCCAACATCTGTGGCTACTACAGGCACTCCAGCAGCAAAACTCTCAAGAACAGAAAGAGGCAGACCTTCACTAATGGAGCTAAGAACAGTAAGACGTACCTGGCTGAGAACATCCTGTACCGGAACATATCCCAGAAATTTGACTTTTTCTCTTAAACCGAGATGCTCTACTAACAGAAAGCATTCCTGATAATATTCTTCATCCTCTTCAATGGGGCCAGCAATCCAGAATTCAGGTGTATCTGTTTCCATTTGTTGAATGAGTTTCGCGGCGCGAATGAAGGTTTTGATGTCCTTGATAGGAACCACCCTGCCCACCAAGGCAACAATGTTTTTACGTTCTGCAAAAGAGACTCGACAGCTTATGAAATTTTCGACCGGAATTCCGTTGGGAATCGTACTTAATTTTTGTTGATCGGCGCCATCGGCGATCTGGAGTTCGACCACACCCGAATACAAGTTGATAATGTGTTGCGCCTGTTGATAGGTCAGGCGTCCAATAAATTCAAAAAAACGAATCCACAAGTGGCGCAGATAGTGCATTCTGCCAGCCTGACGGAGGAATTCGTCGTCCTCATGAATCCAGCGCGCGAGCATGAGATCAATGCGCCTTTCTTTGGTATAAATTCCATGCTCTGAAACGATCAGTGGAATATCCCAGGCTTTGCTGAGTAAAGTTCCAAGATATCCTGCATAACCTGTTGATGGACAGTGAACAATCCGGGATTCCGGGGCGTTTTGCATGGCCATCTGGAGAAACCAGAGGGGGGCATGCATTCCACGTATCGTCCAGAAGTAGTCTACAAAAGAGGGTTGGTCAGGAATTTCTGAGTAGCATTCGATGAAATAATCCCAGACTTTTCTGTCTTCAAAAAAAGCTTTTTGGGAAATATTAAAAACATTTCCGTACTGGCTGATATCAACACCAGCCTCACATTTTGAAAGACATTTTTTCATTTCCTGATGAGCATCTGCAACTGCAGAAAGTTCGCTTGTTGAGACTTTGGAATGATGATTATTTCCGGAATGATCACTGGCTCCATACAGAAAGTACTCGGCGTAGTAACAAATATTATCCGGAAGTGTATAGGGCTTTGCCGTATAGTCCTCAATCGTGCTGCCCAGAAAAATGACACCGAAGCGATATTCAGGAAATCCAAGTATCAGACGATTCACCCAGGACGATACTCCGCCACGTACATAGGGAAAGGTGCCTTCCAGAACCAGGAGAATGTCTACTGAATCGGCTTGCCGGACTGGAATCATGGCTTTCCTCCTGTCCAAAAAGAAAAGGAGGGGCCGTATCGTGGAGACAGTTTCAGTTCTGGGTGTGCCCGGTAAATATCGAACATTTTGTCAATATTTCTGCTTCGAAAATAGGCCGAAGCCAGGTGTGGGGCAACAATACTGCTGGCAATCTTTTTTGCTTCAGCATTTTTCATTTCGGAAATGGCTTTATCTACTTTGCCCGTTTCCAGTAGATGAAGACCCATAAGCAGCTTCATGGACGGAGAATCGTGGTCCATGTTTGCATAGTCTGGCTCCCATTTTGTTGGCGCGCCTGCCGATGAAGGTGTAGCCATTTCACGGGCCTCCGTGTGGTGGATGTTCCAGTAAAGCCATTGCCTGGAATCCTGTATGCGCCGTAGGGTTCCCGCTTCGTGGGCGTGTGTTTGTTGCGCATTCAAATGTATCAGTAATTCGGTATTTTCCTGTTCACGTCGATCCAGGGCGGCATAGGCCAACAAACGCACTTCTTCCGCCTCGTCTGATAGTGCTCCACGCAACAATTGCGACTGATTGAAAAACTGTGATTCGGCGATCTGGGAAACAGCGGCCAATCTTTGTCGCGGGTCCCGGGAATGGCGAAGACGTGCGGCAACACTTCCAGGAGCTACTGTGGATGTGGTGAGCCGGATGTCGCGCATGACCGGCGGCAGTTTGACTGGCTCAAGTTCGGGCTCATGGAGCCGCCATGCGACACTCCGCAAAAAAATGGCATACACCAGTATGACTGCTGGACCAAATAAAGGTATCACCGATGCAATAATGACGAACAGTAATAAAGGAAATCTTTTATCCACTGTTTGCCCGGTTTTTGGTACGATCAGATAACTGGTCAAAAGACAGAGAAACCAGTAAAGACCATAAATAAGCAGAGATGTGTTGCTGCTGAATGAATTCATATGGACACTTCTGAGTCAAACAGTTGTTTGATCTGTTTTTCGCAATGCTGCGCGCTGATTGAGAAAATCTTATGGTGAATAAAGCTTTTTTCCCATTCTTTGCCATAATGCAAGCTGCTTTCAGTCCGCATGCGCTGAAAATGGCCCTCTGCCGCCATGCTGCCTGCGAAAGGTAATAATACAATCAGCTGTAGTTTCTCCTCTTCTCTGTGGAGCCAGAGGACATCCAGGCCTCGACGCAACCGCTGCAGATAATCCAAAACCTTTTCAGCATATGGACCGGTATGAAAATCATAACGAACCATGATACCAACTTGCGGTACCCGTTGTGCGAGCTTCTGTAATTGCATGAAGTCCGTCGCAAACTCTGGAGGACAGTCAGACCATATTTTTAACAAGGGGGCAGCCTGGGCAAGGGACTCAGCATAGGTACAAAGATACTGAAAAATGACTTCAATAGTTTGCAGGCTTTCTTTGTTGATGGCGAAAAAAGACATTTCCTCAATAGTCAGCACATAATCGTGTCTACTAAGACTCCTGTGTATGTGTACGCTGATATAATGGCGAAACCGGGTGATCTCCAGATCAGCCAGAGACTGACTTTCGCCACTATTCAGAGATTCTCTGAGGACAGGGTCCTGTTCCTGCCAGGGTTGTGCATTACCAAATGCGGCAATTAAACGCGGAGAATGATGCCCCGACTGGATATCATACAGACTGGCAATCTGAACCCCAACCAGCTGATTTAAAAAATAAAGCGTGTTATAGGCAAGTTCAGCGTCCAGACGTCCCTGTTTTTGTGCCAGCTGATTTTTGATTTCGAGTAAGGCACTCCGCACCGACATGGGCTGATAAAGCAGACTTTGTTCCAGACGGTCCTGTGAAATTCGCGTCACATACAGATCGTCGGATAACTGTCGAAAGCGGGTGGCAGTAATTTCCTCTTGCAAGGATCGTCCCGCTTCCTGCCTGGCCCAAAATCCGGCATATTCTGACGCAATGAGAATAACCAGTACGGTTCCGGCAAATATTTCCAGGCTTCGTATTTCTGGATATTTATGCCAGAAAAGAGTGCTGGCAAGTGCCGCTACGGAAAGCAGTGCAGGCATTAACTCATAACGCAGCGCGATCAGTAATGGAATGATCAGAAGCCATGGAAAAGGTTGCCTTAATAACAGAGGGTCTCCAGGATCCAGAGTCCAGGCCAATAAAATTCCCAGGGCAGGGAGCAGGATGGCTTCCAGCCATCCTGCTCCCCAGTGGGGAAGCGCCGTCACTATCTGTACACGCATTTTCATCGGGTCTTTAATTCATGGCACGATCAATCAGGCGGTGAATCAGTCCCTGCGCCAGTCCGCCGGTGCCACCACGTCCCAGACTTCCGCCATGGGCACTGCCTACCCCCGTCCAGATCACCTTGTCCGCAGGCACATCGACAATCCAGAGTGTCATGGTCACAACAGGCTCGGCGTTGATTCCCGCACGGTAGTTCCATTCATCAACACTGCCCCCCAAGGCGTAATGCACCCCGTCACTGCGGGCGCTACCGAGTGCATTCGCGTACTCTTTTTTCCAGTCGCCACCCAGTAATGCCTGGGTCCGGCTACGAATGGGCAGGGTCCCCAACAGGCGCTGATTGTCACTTTGTAAAATACCCGCTGCCAGTGCTGCCGCACGTTCATTGGCCAACGGAGTTTCCGTGTTGTTGGCAAAGGGCAATACCG
>NZ_JBYCKP010000689.1:0-3402 GCF_057473445.1 Acidithiobacillus sp. TH-A36
AGCGAGAAATTATTGATCAACAAGCCGATAACCAAAACCTTTTTCCGTAAGCAGATACTGTGGAGCTTCCGGATCGTCCTCGATTTTTTCCCGTAACCGTTTGATATAAAGACGTACATAATGTTTCTGTTCCATACTGTGTATACCCCATATGGATGTAAGGATGACCCGATAGGACAGTACCCGTCCCTGATTTATGGCAAGAAGATGTAACAGCTCATATTCCTTGGGCGTCAAATCAATCACCTTCCCTTTTTTACGCACACAGTGGGTAGGATCATCAATTTCCAGTTCCCCAATAACCCAACAACGCGGGTTATCTTCCAGCACCCCTACCGGTTTTTTGCGCAGATGGGCCCGCAAGCGGGCAAATAATTCACCGATGGTAAAGGGTTTGGTCAAATAATCATCAGCGCCTTCATCCAGGGCCTGCACTTTGTCCATTTCATGTCCTCGGGCAGAGATGACCACAATGAGCGGCTGTTCTCCACTCTGAGTGCGTAGACGACGAATCATGCTTTGACCATCACCATCGGGCAAGCCCAGGTCCAGAAGCAGAAGTGCAAAGCAATGCCCTTGTTGTAATTGATATTTTTCATAGGCTTTCCAGGCATCTCTGAGGGTACGTTCCCAATGCAGACAATAACCGGGTTCCCGGTCCATGGCAGACTGCAGAAATGCGCCAATGCCCGGATCATCTTCTACCAGAAGAATATCTATGTTTTCTTTATGGTTATTAGGCATTTATCACTCCTCTTCGGAGGGAATAAGGGGTTCCGCTTCGCGTGGGATGGCAAAGCAGAATACCGCACCATGCACCGCAACACGGTTACGCACCCAGATACGCCCATTATGGAGTTCAATAATGGCTTTGCAGATGGCCAAACCCAGGCCACTTCCACCCAGGCCCACCGGGGGCTTGACCTGACTGAAACGACCAAATATTTCCTGCTCACGGCCAGAGGGAACGCCGAATCCATGGTCGATGACGCAAACGACAATCTCTTTTTCATCAGCATAGGCTTCCAGTTCAATGTCGCGGCCCGGCGGACTGTAACGACAGGCATTTTCAACCAGATTGGTCAGTACCTGCACAATCAGCTGGGGATCAACATGCAGGAGCGGCAGATTTCTGGCGATTCTGGTTTGAAAAGGATGCTCTGTACAAAGAGATTTTACCTGTTCGCGCGTGCTGACCAATAAATCTTCCAGCGGGGTCCATTCCTTCTGAATCTGGAGGCGCCCGGATTGGAGTGCAGCCATATGTAAAATACGTTCAACGGTATGCTCCATTTTTTCCGTTTGTTGGCGGATGTTTTCCAGAAGTAACCGATCTTCAGAGCTGAGTCCCTGGGCATTGCGCTGCAAAGTGGTTGCCGTACCCAGGACACCCGCAAGGGGGGTTCTCAAATCGTGCGATACGGCACCCAACAGGGCATTTTGTAGTTGTTCGACGCGCAAGCGCACATCCGCCTCCGTGCGCTGCAAGGAAGCCTGGGCTGAATCCAGGGCGACCGCGATCAGGCGCACCACCGTTTCCAGAAAACGTAGCCAGTCAGTCGGGGCGCGGCGTAAATCAAGGTCGGCCAGCATGACCACGCCCAAAGAGCGCTCATTGATTATCATCGGCATGAAAAGTGCTGGAAGATCGGCCAGGGTATTGGTACTCATTCCCGCATTTTTCCTGTTCTGGAAGCACCAACGCGCAGCAGCCTGGAGTTTTCGCTGTTGTGAATCTGTCTGATCTGGTTCTGGAAACTGTTTGAGTGGGCCTTCAGATTTTTCGGTGGCGGGGAGCCAGAATGCCACAGAAATGCCCAGTGTCTGCTCCAGTTTTTCGATACTCGCGTTGAGAATCCCTTCTACCCCACGCGCACTACTCAACACCTGAACCAATTGGTAGAGGTTACGTGCCCGGCGCTCACGAATACGGGCCATCAACTCCTGTTCCCGTGAACGGGCGACCAACTGGCTGATCAAGAGAATCAGGGACAAAATCAGCGCGAAATAAGCCAGTGAACCCAGAGTCGTGGGCAAGCCTTTCCCCAGTCCGAAAGAGTAATAGCTGACCGCAGCGGTTATAAATGTAATCAGAGACGGCCAGCGTCCATAGAGTAGTGCGGCACCCACCGCGCCCAGCATGTACAACATGAAAATGCCCGCAAAGCCCAGGTAGGCCGCCAGCATCCAGGCCAGACCGCTTAACCCCAGTCCCAGTAGAGCGCCAAAAATAAAATGGCGATTGCGGATATGGCGCCGTAAAGGTGAATTCATGACTCCAAGGTATTGCTGATTTCGCAAACGCTGATCTTCAGAAATCGGTTTTTTGGCAGGAATGGGATGAATGATGATATCCATGCTGCGCTCACTGTTCAGAAGATGCGCAGTCAGTGATCCGGGCCACCACCACAAGAATTTCCGAAGACCTTGCGCCTGACCCAGCACAATCTGGGTCACGTCACGCAAACGTGCGTAGGCCAGGATTTCCGCGCCGATGTTCACGCCAGTCAGGCGAGCTGTTTCTGCACCCAGACTTTCGGCAAGGTGCAGATGATTCCAGATCCACGCCTGGGTTTCAGCCTTTTGCATCAGACCGCGTGGGGTATCTACGTGAATGACCAGCCAATCCGCCCGTTGTGCCGTAGCCAGATGATAAGTAGCCCGGACCAGATGTTCATCCTCGGGACGCCCACTGATTGCCACCAGCAAACGATCCCGGCTTCCGCCACGGCGTTCCTCCTCAGGATTTTGTAGCTGAAATTGGCGCAACTCCAAATCGACGCGGTCTGCCGCCAGACGCAGTGCCAGTTGCCGCAGCGCGATCAGATTCCCTTTGCGAAAAAAGTGCGACATCGCCCGTAGGCCACGATCTCCCAGATACACTTTGCCCTCTTTGAGGCGCTGCATCAGGTCTTCATCGCTGATATCCACCAGAACGACCTCATCGGCCTCCTGGATCAGGTGGTCGGGTACCGTTTCCTGCACTTTGATGCCCGTAATCTGGTGGACCACTTCATGGGCACTTTCCAGATGCTGGACATTAATGGTGGTGGCTACTGAGATACCGGCATCCAGCAGTTCTTCCAGATCCTGCCAACGCTTTTTATGACGCGATCCTGGTGCATTGCTGTGGGCCAGCTCATCCAGCAAAAGCAGTCCCGGACGGCGACTGAGGGCGGCGTCCAGATCAAATTCCTCCAGCACCACATTTTTATAGGGCAAATGCTGGCGTGGCAGCATGGGGAGCGCATCTGCCAAAGCCTTTGTCTCATGGCGTTGATGGGTTTCAACGATCCCTATCAACACGTCTGCCCCTTTAGCCATCTCCTGCTGCCCGAAACGCAGCATGGCGTAGGTTTTTCCCACGCCTGGTGCGGCACCAAAGAAAATTTTCAGTCGACC
>NZ_JBYCKP010000690.1:0-3741 GCF_057473445.1 Acidithiobacillus sp. TH-A36
TGGCTTGAATCCGTGGTTAATGCTCACGGCTTGCCGTTCACCGTCAATGAACCAGCGGGGCGGCTCGGTGTTACTGTAACCATTCTGGAGTTTGACACCGCGCGGGGTCTCAAAAGTGGCCGTTTGCAGGTCCACGCTGGCGGGTTCTTTGCTGATGGCTTTCCCGTCGCGGTCGGTGCGCTGGATGGTTGCCACTGGCTGGCCCTTGTCTAAAAACAAGCGGCAAGAGATCCACTCGCCGCTACTGTCGGCCTTTAGCGCGTGGGCCTCGATGCCTGCTCGCTGCTTGTCATTTGTCGGCTGGCCCTTTTCTTCAAGTGTCCGTAATACTTCAAGTAATGCGTTCATAATGGCTATCACCTCTCTAGTCCTTTGTCTTTGCCCTTGTTGCGTTCGCGTTGCTTCTTCCGTTCCTCCTCTCGTTGCCTCTCGTTGTCCTGTCGGATTTGTTCGGCCTGCTGCTGCAACTGGCGGCGTTGCTGATCTGTCAGGCCCCTTTCATAGCGGCGGGATAGGTCATCCCGCTGCTGCTGTGCTTGTTCTTTGTCTCTGCGTTCCCGGTCTGCTTTGTTTGCTGAGAAACCCATCGCCTGCTGCTGGTCTGATAACAAACGGTTGGCGGCTCGGATGGTTGGCGACTGGTTGGCCCTGTCTGCTGCTCTGGTCTCCGTTTCTTCCCTGAACCAGCCCACTTTTTTTGGTTTCCAGTCCTTCACGTCTGCGGAGGTTACGGTAACGACCGGGGCAGGCTGGCCAGCTTCTGGAATCAACGATTCCAAGCGGTCGGCCTCTGCTTGTGCGGCGGCCGCTCGGCGTTCGTAGGCGTCCAGCCGTTTCTGTATTTTTTCCTCTCGTCCGGAGGTCTCGGCTTCTAAGTCGGCGCGTGCTTTCTCGGCTAGGGCGCGGTTCTTCTCCAGCTTTTCGCGGGCTGCTTCAAGCTCTTTGGGCAAATCGCGGTGAAGTTCTGCAACGCTCCGGTGAATGGTCTTGCTTGGGTCTTCCCCCTCAAGTATTCGCTGTTCTTTGCTCTTGCCCCGCGTGATCTCAGCAAGCCCATGCTCGGCCAGCACCTGGCCGGCCACGGTTTGCAGGTCGGCGGTGTCGGTTTTGCTGAGGCGCAGCGGCTGCTCTTTCCCGGCATCGTCCAGCTTGTATCCTCTCAAGACAAAATGAGCATGTGGGCTGGCCTCGTCCCTGTGGACGACTAGCCCTATTAAGTCGCGGTCTGCCCGCTCTGCGATGCGCTGGGCAATGTCTTGATAAAGCTGGTCCTGCTCTGCCTTGGGCATAGCCTCAATCAATGGCTGCGCGTCGGTGCCCCATGTGATGATTCCACTGTAGGCAATGCGGGCATCATCCCTTAGTTTTTGCTGACCAGCTGCGGCCCTGTTCTTTGCGATTTCTGAGCGCAAGGCGGCGGGTTCTGGGGGGGCAAGCAAAACCGAATTATCGGCTTGTTTGTCCTTGTCTACATACCCCGGAATATGGGCGGGGTCCCGCATGTCATGGCGGCGCTGGCCGCCAGTGCGGCGGGCAGACATGGGGGCAATTCGGACTGACACGGTGCTGCTCATTTCTCCTCGCTTTTGGGTTTCCAAAGGGCGCAGCCCTTGGCCTACTGTCAACATGCGAAGCGCGTTGCCTAGTAGGTTATGAACCCCGCCACCCCGCCGCGCTTCTCAGGTATAGCACCACGACCCCGACCATGCACCCGCGCCGTTACGGTAACAACCGCAATAAGTGACCTGTCACGGAATTGCTGGGCGTTACCGTAACGGCGCGCCCGCCAGCCCTGCGCCAATATTGTGACCCGTCACGAAATGCGCCACGGGCACCCGTTACGGTAACGATAACCGCATGGTTATGGTTACTGCGTAACGGCTGGCGGTGTAACGACCGCCACGGCATCCCATCGCGTATGCGCCAAAGCTGGCCAGCCCTCCGCGTCCATTGGCGACCAGCAGCAGAGGGACCGCCCCAGTCGGTGGATTAACAGGG
The DNA here is from genome assembly GCF_057473445.1 of Acidithiobacillus sp. TH-A36. Lineage (NCBI taxonomy): Bacteria > Pseudomonadati > Pseudomonadota > Acidithiobacillia > Acidithiobacillales > Acidithiobacillaceae > Acidithiobacillus > Acidithiobacillus sp. TH-A36. The sequence continues at coordinate 1,999 of NZ_JBYCKP010000690.1, forward strand.
GCCGGACACCCGGCCCGCGCTGGGCGAGGGGTCCCCTCTGGGGACGGGGGGCGCGGCGCGTAGCGCCCTGTGTATGCTTGCCGTATCATCGCCCCGCTTTGTTCCTGTTCTTCTTAAATTCTTGAAAGTCTTCGCTTTCTGCAACCTCTCCCATAATCTTTTTTGTCTCATCATCCAAATCATCAACTTTTAGGGTTGAAAAATCTGGATGTCCGGGGAATCCGTTTATTGTCTCGTCATTCATCTGCTTGCTGCTCTCTTGCATCTTTATTGCTCCTGTGTGGGGTGTTGGGGGCACGCTGTGGATTGCGTGCGCTGTGGGGGCTGTTTGGGGCCTTGCTGGGCGTCATAAGCGGATAACGTGCTTGACGGGCAGACATGCGGGGCACTCAAGGCCCAGGTACTTGATGAGATTAAGCGGGTACGGTCGGCGGCGACCAGGCAGATCCACAATAGCCGCCCGCGCGATATGCTCCCCTACATGGTCGCAAAGCCAAGCCCATTCTAGGGCTGCTCTCTCATTATTAATTTCCGGCTGTAAGTCCATTTTTCACCCCCATTACAGGCCCTAAGCTGAGGCTTAGGGCAACGGGACAGGTGAGCCTGTCCCTCTCTCTCTCTCTCTCTGTTTCTCTTCTTTTCTGTTCTGAATCTAAGCAGTACAGGTATCAATATCGCAGTGACTCCCCTTTTGTTTTGTGCTGTTAAGCAGGCCGGAGGGAGGGAAGCGAGGGAGCTTTGGCGAAAGTCTCCCTAATGGCCGCTTTTGCGGTCTCTAGGGCTTTCGCCTCAATCGTCGGCAGGCCGTCGGTCGGTCGCTCGGTCGGGTGGTTCTCCACCATAGGCGGCGGGTGCTTAGGTACAGCACCACACACGAGATTGCACGCGATACCCGCGCCTGCTGCCTGTCTCTCGCATCTGGGGCATCTATCAACGGGTACCCCTGCACGCAGCGGCCTACCGCGACTCAACACCCCAGACTGTCTCTAGGCTCCGGTTTTGAGCAGTTCCCATTCTAACCGGACACAATCACGTTAAACGCGGAACCGAGTCGCTTGCTACAAGCGCAGTGAGTCAGGGCGCACCTAGTAGCTATGGGACGCATACACGTTTAACGGGTGTCATTGATGGGCTTTTTTCAGGGCGGGGAGTTGAGAAGTTAGAGGATACCGCTTAAACTTACTCAACTGTGGCCTGCCCTGGTAAGCGTTGCCACAATGAACACCCCCGCGAACTTTTCCGAGTTCGTGGGGTTTTTAATTTGTACTTGTTTATTAAACCGGTGTCAAATTATCGCGGGTTTTCTTAATCTATTGCTTAAACTCTGTCTAATTCTGGCACTGTAAATACTGTTAGTATATTGCTTAAACTAAGTCTAAATCGTAGTGCTTAACGGGTACTTTTGCAGTATCCAGCGGGTATCCATCGGGTACTATAACCAGACGGTGATTTTATAACCGTCTGGTTATAATTCGGCAAAATACCGACGCAATCAGCAAAATAGAGCTGTTTGTTACCTTGGTAGCTGATAGTTCTATTTAGTGCCTGACGGATACCTTGCGGGTATCCATTAGGCACTATCGGCGCTCTATGCCCTGCTTCTTGAACAAGGTATCACGGCCCAAGATTCGGGCGGATCGGGCGTCTGGCTTGAATCCGTGGTTAATGCTCACGGCTTGCCGTTCACCGTCAATGAACCAGCGGGGCGGCTCGGTGTTACTGTAACCATTCTGGAGTTTGACA
>NZ_JBYCKP010000691.1:0-3178 GCF_057473445.1 Acidithiobacillus sp. TH-A36
CTCGACGCTGAACCAGCCCAAGGTGGCAGTGATGGCGGCACGTATTCAGGATATTTCTCCAGATTGTGAAGTGGTTGCCCGTGAGGCGTTTATTACCATCGACAACGCCGAGCAGATCCTGCGTGAAAGTGGCGCGGAAGTAGTGGCGGATTGTATTGATGCCATTGCCTGGAAAGCGGTTCTTATTCAGTCTGCCCAGCACTTGGGTCTGGAAGTGTTTTCGAGTATGGGCGCAGGGAATCGCCTGGATCCCCGGCGGGTGCGAGTGGCCAAATTGAATCAGACGGAGACATGTCCGCTGGCCCGTGAAATCCGGGCGTTGCTCCGTAAAAACGGCGCCAGCCTCGATTTTCTGACCGTATTTTCTGATGAAGCGCCGCGACCTGCGGCTCCCCAGGAGCCGGTAAGTGGCCCGCAGGGGCGGCCCAAAACGGTCAATGGAACCATTTCCTATATGCCCGCGATATTTGGTGTGTTGCTTTCTGGAATGATTGTGCAATATCTCGTTGGAGCTTGTGAAAATATCAAAGAGCATCTAATTGTAAATTGAAGGCTATTAGTTCAATTAAAATTAATATAATTGATTTATTATATACTGACATATCGTTGGGGCGCTTTAAGTTATGGCAAAATTCATGAGTACCGAGTGGATTCGTCTGGTGGGTAAACAATGGGATACGCATCCGGAAATTCAGAAAGATCTGAAAAACTTCAATGCGACCTGGGAATACTATATTGAGGATCGTCCCGATATCCCCCATGTCATGCTTTTCTGCAAAGCCGGGAAAGTCATCTATGCGGGCCCTTCCGATGGTCGTCGTCGTGATTTCATCATGTGGACATCCATGGACAACTGGAAAAAAATTCTTTCCGGCGAACTGTCTGGAAAAGCCGCACTGATGACCCGTAAGCTGAAATTTAAAGGGTCCATGATGACCGCGATGAAATATATGACCCCATTTAATATTCATCTGAGTATTCTGGGTGAAATACCCGTCGATTTTGATAGTTAGGGCGGATGCCTTGATGACAGCAGAAGTTTTGCCTTCCAAAACCATACTGAACTTTACAGTTGATCCCAATTATTCCGGGAAAAATCTGCCTGGCTGGTTTTTGATGAATACTTTTTTGCAGCGCCACCTGGTTCAGGTAATGCATTTTCAGCCGCAGGATGATTTTGACAGCGGTCGGGCGGCAGTGCTGTCCGGAAATTACGATCTGGTATATGCCAACCCCTTTGATTGGGTGCAGTATCAACAAAAACTGGATTTTCTGCCCATCGTCAAGCCGCTAAACCATTTTGATGAAGTGTACTTGTGCGCACCAGCAGCAGGTTCTATTCATCATGCTGAGGATTTTCCGGAGCGTATCCGGATTGCTTCGGCGCATCCCTCAACCCTGGTCCATATGGTGGGGTTATTCCTCATGGATAAGGCGGACATTGATCGGGCGCGTCTGGATTTTGTGTTTACCGGCAGCTATCAACGGGTTCTCAAGGCGTTGCTGCAGGGCCAGGCTGATTTGGGTTTTCTTTTTAATGAGGTCTACAGCAGTGCCAGCAAGCTGATCCGTGAACGTTTACGCGTGATTGATCAGTCCGATGATGCCTTTGCTTTTCATGCTTTTTGCGTGGGTCCACGCTTACTGCCACAACGGGAATTATTGACGGACTTGTTGACGAGTATGGATCTGGAACCTCGTGGGAAAAACCTGTTGGAAGATTTGGGCTTTTCTGGATTTGAGGCGGTTACGGAAGATGAAATCGCCTGCCTTGCCACCCTTGCCGATGAATATATCAGCGGTCACGAAGCCATTGATATTCGTGCGACCTCCAGCCTGGCAGTGGCAGACAGCGCCTTTGTCGTCGCCCGTGAAGATCCTGAAGGCGGGACAAATTAGCCGGGCTGCGGTTACAATGCGCCCATGAGCTATCGTGACCTGCGTGCCTTTATTGCCGACCTTGAAAAACGTGACCTGCTGCGCACTCTGAATGTGCCGGTTTCTCCGCATCTGGAGATGACGGAAATATGTGATCGTACCCTGCGGGCAGGTGGCCCTGCTGTTTTATTCAAAAAGCCCAGCGGGTTCGATATGCCGGTGCTGGGCAATCTTTTTGGAACCACGGAAAGAGTCGCTCTGGGTATGGGTGCCGAGTCTCTGGCTGATCTGCGTCAGATTGGTCAGTTGCTGTCCTATCTCAAGGAGCCGGATCCGCCCCGGGGACTGAAGGACCTGTGGAGCAAATTGCCGACCTTGCGCAAGGTGCTGTATATGGCTCCGACGAATATTGCACGCCCGGTTTGTCAGGAAGTAATCCTGCGCGGCGACGCCGTGGATTTATCCACCTTACCGGTGCAGACCTGTTGGCCCGAAGATGTAGCACCACTCATGACCTGGGGGCTGACCATTACCAAGGGTCCGCACAAGCGCCGTGCCAATATGGGAATTTACCGACAACAGGTCATTGGTCGTAATCGGGTGATCATGCGCTGGCTGGCGCACCGGGGTGGAGCGCAGGATTTACGTGAATTTCAAAAGTTACATCCGGGTGAAGCTTTCCCGGTTGCTGTGGCCTATGGGGCGGACCCGGCCACCATTCTCGCCGCCGTTATGCCTATTCCCGACACGGTTTCCGAACACCAATTTGCGGGATTATTAAGGGGCGGACGGACGGAGCTGGCCAAAGCGCTGACCGTACCCCTGCAAGTTCCGGCGCGCGCAGAAATAGTCCTGGAAGGGCACATATATCCGGATGATATGGCTGAAGAGGGACCTTTTGGCGACCACACCGGATATTACAACGAAACCCAGAAATTCCCTGTTTTTACGGTCGAAGCCGTCACCCACCGCGAAAACCCCATTTATCATAGTACCTATACCGGGCGCCCTCCGGATGAGCCAGCCATTCTTGGTGCGGCCCTGAACGAGGTTTTTGTGCCTCTCCTGCAAAAGCAGTTTCCGGAAATTGTTGATTTTTATCTGCCTCCCGAAGGCTGCTCCTATCGCCTGGCCGTAGTCAGTATTCGCAAGGGATATCCAGGACATGCCAAACGCGTCATGTTTGGTATTTGGGGTTTTTTGCGGCAGTTCATGTACACCAAATTTATTATTGTCGTGGACGACGACATCAATGTGCGCAGTTGGGAGGATGTCATCTGGGCGATGACAACGCGCATGG
>NZ_JBYCKP010000692.1:0-5015 GCF_057473445.1 Acidithiobacillus sp. TH-A36
CAACTGATTTTGCAGACGCCCAAAAATAGCCAGCTGGTGGTTTTGCCGGAAACCGCCTTTCCCATTTTTCAGACAGAAATTCCTGAACTGATTATTCAGTTACAGGAATGGTCGGCGCGGAATCACAAGATTCTGATTATCGGCATTCCCGAAGCGGCAGATGGCAAATACTACAACGCCGCCATGGAAATTGACGGGAACGCCCCCCTGCGCTGGTACCAGAAAGAACATCTGGTGCCTTTTGGTGAATATATTCCCTTGCCGCACCTGCTGGGTCCTCTGGTCCACCACTTTTTACCGGGTCTGGGGAGTTTTTCCTTTGGGCATGGTCCTTATGTCCTGCCTGTAGACGGACAAAAGGCTGGCATGACCATTTGTTATGAAGAATCTTTTTCCCGTGATGTCCGTAAGGGGGTCAGAGAAGGGGCGACCTTTTTACTCAATATCAGTGATTATGCCTGGTATGGGCACAGTATTGCTGCCGCCCAGAGTATGCAGATGGCCGCCATGCAGTCCCGTCAGGAGCAGAAACCGGATGTGCGCGATACCAATACCGGTATCACCACGCTGATTTCTCCCCAGGGCGAAATCCGCACCCAGCTTCCGCAATTTGTGGTGGGCACCCTGAATGGCTCGGTGCAGCCCATGGCCGGAGAGACTCCCTATGGTCGCTGGGGGAGTCTGCCCTACCTGCTACTGAGTGCTTTGCTCATGCTCTTGGCCGTAGGGCTTACTCGCCGGCAATCATCATCTCGTCAATGAGAATGGAAGAACAGCCGGTGTTGCCATGGATAAGCAGATCGTTGCCGACCATCTGCATGCCTTTGAACATGGCTTGCAGGCCACCCGCAATGGTGATCTCCTCAACCGGATATTGAATCTCGCCATTTTCTATCCAGAAGCCGGCGGCACCGCGTGAATAGTCGCCGGTGACCATATTGATCCCAAAACCGATCAGTTCGGTGACCAGTAAACCCCGTCCCATTTCCCGGATCATTTCCTGCAGCGATCGGCTGCCGGGCTCCAGGGTCAGATTGTGGACACCTCCGGCATTTCCGGTGGTCGGCATCTGCAACTTGCGGCCACTGTAACTGTCGAGGATGTATCCCTGCAGAATACCTTCGGAAATGATGTCGCGATTGCGGGTGGCTACGCCTTCCGAGTCAAAGCTGGCACTGCCCAATCCCCTGGGGCGCAAGGGTTCTTCATAAATGCGAATATGTTCCGGAAACAGGGTCTTGCCCAGGCTGTCTACCAGAAAGGAACTTTTCCGATACAGACTGCCGCCACTGATGGCACTGGCCAGGTGTCCAAGAATGCTGGAAGCCACCTGATTTTCAAAAATCACCGGCACCCTGGTGGTGGGCAGCTTGCGCGCATCCAGACGCCGCACCGCCCGTTCCGCAGCTATTTTGCCGATACTTTCCGGGCTGGCCAATGCGCTGGCATTGCGGGCTACATCATACCAGTAGTCCCTTTGCATGCCGCCTTTCAGGTCTTCGGCAATGACTGAGCAGGACAGGCTATGCTGGGACGATTGCCTTTTTCCCACAAAACCCAGACTGTTGGCGTAAACGGAAAGAGCTTCGCTGGTGCCCAGGCTTCCGCCTTCAGAATTGTGAATACGTGGATCGCTATCCCGGGCAGCCGCCTCACAACGGCGTGCCAACTCTGCCGCCGTATCGGCGTCTATTGACCAGGGATGATAAAGATCCAGATCGGGGAACTCGCGGGCGAAAAGCGCCGGATCAGCCAGGCCCGAAAAGGGATCTGCGGAGGTGTGACGGGCAATGGTGAGCGCGGCTTCCACGGTTTCGGCAATGGCCTTGCGTGAAAAATCCGAGGTGGAGGCGCTACCTTTGGACTGCCCCAGGTAGACCGTCACGCCCATTCCTTTATCCTGATTGTACTCAATGGATTCCACTTCGCCGAGGCGGACGGACACAGAAAGCCCCTTGCCCGTACTTGCTGCCGCTTCAGCTGCAGTTGCCCCCTGTTTGCGGGCGAGAACCAGAATATCCTCGCTGATCTGGCACAGGGTTTCGGCATTCAGGGTGGAATGGGGGGCTTGGCTCATGGGCTTGGGTCTCGCTGTGAATGAAAGAATCCCGACATCTTACTCCCAAGGCATCCGATGTAGAAAGAAAATGACTGATGAATGACTGTTGAACCTAAAAAATGGCCGTTGGGTCTGCAGGCTTTGCAGCGACTTTTGTTTCGAGCCGTTGTTGTTCTTGGCGAAATCCTGCGCCCGTCAGGAGAGCTGTCTGAGCCCGCAGGGCGAGTTCTCTCCTGACAGCAGGATGAGCCGCAGAACAACAGGCAAGGAACAATGGAGCAAAAAGCCTGCAGACCCAACGGCCATTTCTTATGGGTAATGTTATTGACATGCATTATCATTTGCGTTTGAATGCTGTGTAAGAGCTTTTGATGAGAATAGCTATGTATATATGCCTATGTAACGCTGTCACCGAAAAAGACATTCATCAGGCAGTATATGAAGGTGCCTGTTCCATGCGGGATCTACGCCGACAGTTAGGTGTGGCCTCCCAGTGCGGGCGTTGTGCGACTTGTGCCAAAGCGGTTCTGGATCAGGAAATGCAGCATGCCAAAGCCATGCAATATCCCATGCATCAACATTCCCGGTCTATACTCAAGCAGGCCGTCTAATCACTTTTCAATCTACTAAATTAACCATTCAAACAGGAGCGCGTCATGAAAGGGGATAAAAAAGTTATTCAGTTGTTGAACAAGGCGCTGGCCATTGAGCTGACAGCCATCAATCAATACTTTCTGCATGCCCGCATGTACAAAAACTGGGGACTTTTTGCTCTGGGTAAGCATGAATATGCGGAATCCATTGAAGAAATGCAGCATGCCGACAAACTGATCGAACGTATTTTGTTTCTGGAAGGCCTACCCAATCTGCAGGACCTGAATAAATTACTCATCGGTGAAAATGCGGCTGAATGTCTGGCTTGTGACCTGAAACTGGAAGAAGCTGGCCGCGTTCATTACAACGAGGCCATCCATTATTGCGAATCGGTCAAGGACTACGTCTCGCGAGAGATTCTCGTCGAAATTCAGGAGCAGACCGAAGAGCATATTGACTGGCTGGAAACCCACATTGATCTGATCGACAAAATGGGTTTACCCAACTTTATGCAAATGGCCTCGGGTCCTTTGAGTGCCGAGGCCGATTAATCATTCCAAAGCGCATCCAGGGAAAGCGCAATGCGCATTTTCCCTGTGCTGCCCAGGGCTGGGGAACGATGTATGATCCCCTTTCCGGCATTGTTTTCCCAAGCCTCTCCTTTGAGCAGGGCAATGGCAAATGCGTGGACCTCCCCGATGCCGCGAGGATCGCGAATTAGCCCGGATTTCAGGTCCGCCAGTCCTCGGGATCCCTCTCCCAGTTTACTGCGATCCGCATAATCACTGCTTAGCCATTGCGTGCCCGGCCCTTTCCAGGTGCACAACAAACGGATTCCCGTAAAATCTGTATGGAATCTTGGGCACATAGCCCGATCGAGAACCATCAGGCGAAGCGCGATAGCGTCGCAACCGGTTAAATCGAAGTAAAGCTCCATCAGGAAGCGTATGTCTTTCAGTAAGAACTCCCGGCCGGATAAGTCGGGCAACAGCTCTGCAGGGAACAGCGTTCCACGATTGAAGGATTGGCGAATTCCGCTGCCCAGATCATTTTCGGCGGCATCCAGATAATCCAGTATTTCCAGTTGTTGGGATCTTTGCATTATGCACAGCTGAACGTCCGTATCGAAAATGCTGACAAGATCGGCAAGTTGATCTACGAACAGTATTTCATCGGCTCCTGCACCCTGTTTTAATATGGCTTGCGACATGGGAACTCCTCACCATTCCGGAAATGGGTCAACAAAACCATTCCATGCTGACGGACCCTGCTGCCACTCTGCATCGGTAAGCAAGCAATCGCTCAGAGATTGACGGATCTTGTCTTCATCCATGTTTTGTCCGATAAAAACCAGCTCCTGGCGGCGGTCGCCCCATTCTCCCTGAAAATGTTTCTCGATAGCCTGGCGTTCTTCAGGATCTTTAGGCCAGTATTTTTTGGGTGTGGCGGCCCACCATTGTCCGGTCGCCTGATGCCGGAAAATCCCCCCGGCCTGAGACCAGAGACCGGCGACATCCGGCCGGGTCGCTAACCAGAAAAATCCCTTGCTGCGTAGTACGCTGTCCCAATTCTGATGCATCAAGTCCCAGAACCGCTGCGGATGAAAGGGGCGGCGAGCGGCAAAATGAAAACTGCCAATCCCATATTCCGTACTTTCTGGAATATGTTCCCCGCGCATTTCCATCAACCATCCGGGGGCCTGGCTGGCTTCTTCAAAGTCAAAAAGACCGGTTTGCAGTACGCGACTGACAGGAACCCGACCAAACTCGGAAATTTCAATGCGCGCCCGAGGATTGAGCGCCTTCAAAATAGCCATCAAGCTTTGCTGTTCTTCCGGGCTGATGAGGTCCACCTTGTTCAGCACCAGCACATTGCAGAATTCAATCTGCTCAATCAGGAGGTCGGTAATGGTGCGTTCATCTTCTGCGCCCAGTGACTCTCCACGATCGCGTAATAATTGGGCGTCGGCGTATTCCCGGAGAAAGTTATAGGCATCCACGACCGTCACCATGGTATCCAAGCGCGCCAGCTGTGACAGTGAGCTGCCTTGTTCGTCCTCAAATGTGAAGGTTTCGGCGACGGGCAAAGGCTCAGAAATCCCCGTGGATTCAATCACCAATTGGTCAAAACGCCCTTCTTTTGCCAATAAGGCCACCTCCTCAAGCAAATCTTCCCGGAGCGTGCAGCAGATGCAGCCATTGGACATTTCAACGACTTTTTCTTCGGTGCGCGATAGTTGCGCACCCCCTTCACGGACCAGGGCGGCATCAATATTGATTTCACTCATGTCATTGACAATCACTGCGACACGCCGGCCTTCCCGGTTGTGCAGGATATGGTTGAGGAGCGTGGTTTTGCCGGC
>NZ_JBYCKP010000693.1:0-1537 GCF_057473445.1 Acidithiobacillus sp. TH-A36
GCAATCCTGTCTAGCTATATCTGACACATAGATATTTCCCCTAGAAACCATCGGAGATTACTATGTCGCCAAAAGCGAGCGCTCTCCGCGACTTTCATTCAGCGTTATGCTTCGCTATAAGAAAAGGGATGAGAGTGGGGTGGAGGCGTGCGGCATGCGTTGTTGGTGCAAGGCGGTTGGGAAGGACACGAGCCACTGGTGGTCGCCGGTCTCTTAGCGAATCTGCTGCGTGAAGAGGGATTTATCACCCACATTTTTGACACGTTGGACAGCTTTTGCGATGAGTCACTCATGGACAATGGACTTGGCTGAGAGATCCCGCGGGGAGCATGCGTGTCTCCTAGTGCAGAGGTTGATCGTCGAGTTGCACCTAGGCCTGCGTCAGAGTCGTTCAGTCGCCAATCATTTGAAGCGCCCGCTCCACTAATCACTCAGTAATAGAAGAACTCCAGCATGTGTTGACTACGAAAGTCTTGTGGGATGAGATTGTATATCTGGTCAAAGACGTTAGATACTTTGTCCGTCGGAATATTGGAATCCCTGATGTTGCTCATCAGTATGTGGTCGATACTAAAGATAAGTGTTTTCGCCGACAGAGGACTCATCGTGATGATTCCTCTCCGTGTTTGGAATCCGGGATTTTGCTTGACAAGCGCGAGAGAAACATAGGACAAAAAAATCGCAATTTGTCTAACATGGGAGATATCGGACTCTCCGGAATTGAAATTTTGTGCGAGAGACTCATAATTCACTAAGGCAGACAAAGCGTTTGCGGCATCTGATGTATCAACAGCCGATCTCCGGTAGTCCGCTGGGCCATGGTTCACTTCTCCCAAACTTTCAGTTGCCATATCTGTGGAGAAAATGAATTGATTGTACAAAAACCGTACGTATCGCTCCTCATGCCTCTCATGCCGATATAACACGTAATTTGTAATCAAAGAAACAATTAGCGAGAGTCCAAGAAAGATACTTATCGACTTGATAACGACTGTTTTCATATGTCACCCCCAAAACCTTGTTGAAACATTAATTTAGCCCGCGCGGTTCTGGTGCAAAGATTGCGAGCAGCGTAGACTGGCCCGTTTGCGATCCATTGATTAGGCGGATGTTCCAAACAGGTCATCTATGAACGACACAATGGAACAAGCAGGCGTGCGCTGCATCTCAACCGGCTTCTTTTGTAGCATATGCATAGCCTCTATCCCAGCAAGTGTCTTTTCGGCAGTCACGAATGACTTGAACTCAAGCATGGGTTTCGTAATCCTTTTGATAGAACGATGGTCTTGTTCAACGAGGTTGTTCAGGTATTTTATCTGCCGGATGATGGTGGCATGAGCAACATAAACGCCTCTCTCCTCAAGCAATTCAACGGTGTCACGATAACTCAAGCTGTATCGCAAATACCACCGAACAGCCATCAGGAACATGTAACCTTCGAAGTGCTTCCATGCGAATGCGTTCATACATGCCGGCCTCATCTCGACGATTGATACGATGATCGTAGCACTCAAGTGGGTTTTGCACCAGAACCGTT
>NZ_JBYCKP010000694.1:0-4857 GCF_057473445.1 Acidithiobacillus sp. TH-A36
GTAACTCAATGTAAATTTATAAGTAACGTTATTTTCAGTATGCGTTACCTTTTAAGAAACGTTATTTATTTTATTCTTTCAGCTTTGAATATATGAACTTGTGTTATGTTTGCATAGCAACTAAGGTATGAAGGTGTACATAATAATTTAGCTGAGAGAATGAGCAGGTATTCCCTAAATTACCGGACAGGCCATTGCAACATGAACCACAGCATGCCATTTCATCTTAAGCATCCTAGAATGTCTCATCTCATATTGGCTTGCCTTCTTTCCCCGGAATGCATCCTGACTGCTACCATAATTATTGTTATTCTGCACACAGTAGGGTTTTTCCATGTCTGGTGAGAAGATTGTCCCCATCCCTAGCCAGCCGGCCCAATCATCACCGGGCAGATTTTCCATGCTTCAAGAGAGAAATAACCATTATCAACCAGTAGCAAGGCCGAATATTCTTGTTTTATACCAACCCATCATTGATTTAAAAAAAGGAAAAGTCGTTCGTGTCGAAGCATTGGTGCGCTTCGAGGCTGATGATCAACTCATTTCACCAGACAAGGTATTACCTTATCTACAACCAGAAGAAATCATCCAAATCAATTTTGCCGTTCTGAAACAGGCAGCTCATGATTTAAGCCTGTGGCAGAAGCAAGGACTGAATTTTAAAGTCAGCGTAAATGTGGAAATATTTCAACTGGAAAACCCAGAATTTGCACAATCTGTTTTACGCATTTTGGATCGGGAGAACATCGCTCCGCAACATATCGCCCTCGAAATTCTCGAAGGCAGTAACCTGGAAATTTCAGGCCAGATGATCGACCAGATCAATATGCTCCGACAAAAAAATATGACTTTTTCTCTGGACGATGTTGGATCAGCCTATTCCGGACTGGCACGTATAAAAAATCTGCCCATAGATACTCTGAAACTCGATGGCATATTTGTTCGCGACCTATACCGGAAACCCCAGGATCTCAACTTCATCCAAGCGCTTTCTGCACTGAGTCGCTCCCTGGGGAAAAACCTCATCGTTGAAGGCGTGGAAGATGCCACCATCCTGAACGCATTGCGTAGGCTTGACGTTACCCTGATCCAGGGCTATGTATTTTCCAGGCCAATCACTGCACAAGAAATCCCTCAATTTATCTGCAATCTACAAATCCCGTCATACCAAAACATCCTGAAACCCAACGACTGGATTGGTGCTTATGCAGAAATCCTTCACGAGCGGGAACGACTGACGGCCATGATTCGTCATGCACCCGATATGCTGGATCGTCAAAACATTAAAAAATTGCCTAATAAAATCATCGAACCTTGCGTATTGATGTCTCCCAAAACATATCATCTTTATTGTCAACAAATGGCACTTATATCTCAGGCTGCGGCGTACCCAGATAATTTATTCAACGATGACACCATTGAACGCATAGAACAGGGATACCGAATTCTGCTAATGGAAATCGAAAAACAGATCTACGAGGCGAACCATGATCAGCTTAGAATTAAATAAAATTCCTGAGGAACTGTATCAGTGCCTCGTCAAAAATGCGGAATTACATCAGCGCAGTTTAAATTCCGAAATCCTGGATTGCCTGGCCATACAGATGTTTCAATCGAACATCAAAAACAGGAGCAATCAGGTCAGCATCAGAAATCTCCTCAGCGCAGAAGAGTTAAAGGCACTGCTTTCGACTGAAGATGATCGCTAGACGAGCCGAATCATATGTATTTTAACGATGATAGTTCCATCAAATTCATGTACGTCAACAACCTTCGCGCAGTGATGATGGGTCTGCTGCGGTCTTATGCAGATGCACAATATAACCAGCCAGAACAAATCGCGTACATACAAAAACACAGAAGAAATCTGCAGGATCTGCAGGAATTTTTCCCGACACATGAGGCATTTTTAACCGATCGACTGACCCCAATCTGGAATGAAGCCGTAAGCGATCTCTGTCGTGAATCAAAAAGCCTGACACCCCTTGCGCACCTGATCAATCAGCCATGGGAGCTCGCAGTTATTCTTTCTTCATGGATACCTTCCTGGTGCCTTGTTCAGCAGGTTCTTGGCCGGCCCCTTGCCTTTGGCCAGCAACTTTCCAATGAAGAAGCACAGCTTAGAGACATCATTGAAGCAGATCCGGAACATGCTCAGGCATTTTGTAACCTTGCGGTGCTTTATCTTAATGACGGCAAACTCGATGATTCTCAAAAACTCTTTGAAAAATCTCTTACTCTTTCCCCCAATGCGCCTGATACCCTATTGAATTATGCTGTACTCCTCAGCCAGAACGGAGATTTTCGGACTGCAGAAGAACTGCTGCGTCGGGCTCTAAGCATACAGCCAGATTACGTTGTCGCCTGGTCCAATCTGGGCTACGTACTCAGCGAACTCGAACGCTTTGATGAAGCAGAGCAGGCATTACGCCAGGCTTTAACCATCAATCCAGACTACCCGGTAGCATTGCTCAACATTACCGTACCATTACAAAAACGTGGTGCATTTGCGGAATCTGAAAAACTGCTTCGCCATCTCCTGACCCTGGAACCAGGACATATTGATGCTGCCTTGAATCTGTTCGTTTGCCTGTTCAGTCAGCGACGCGGTACTGATGCTGAAAACGTACTCCGTCAGATCATATCCAATCAGCCTGATTGTGCAGAAGCCATGAGCAAGCTTGGAATTTATCTTTTTCAGCAGGACAATTTTACCGAAGCGGAAGAATGGCTCAAAAAAGCCTACGAAATATCTGGAGAATCCCCCGAGTCTGCATTTGATTTGTCCACTTTCCTGCTGCTTCGTGGTCACTACCGTGAAGGCTTCAGGCTTTATGAAAGCCGTTTCAGGGTAAAATACAACAACAATCCTCAACGCTTCGCCCAAACGGCATGGGATGGCAGCGGCCTGGACGGAAAAACCATTCTCGTTCATGCCGAACAGGGATTTGGTGACATACTCCAGTGTGCCCGCTATCTGCCCCTTATCCGGCAGCGTGGTGGACGGGTTATTCTGGAAACCCGCTCTGAATTATACCGCCTGTTTGCCCAATCCAAATTGGCCGACTTATTGTTCATTGAGGGTGATCCGCTTCCTGAATTTGATACCTACATTCCTTTCATGAGCCTGCCTCATGTGTTCAGAACAGATGTAGACAGCATCCCGCAAAATATGCCCTATCTCTCTGTAGGCAGTGAACTGGATACTGAATGGGGAAAACATATTTCGGAAATTTCCGGTTTTCGGGTCGGTTTGGTCTGGGCTGGCAACCCTCTCCACAAAAACGATGATGCCCGTTCGATCTCTTTAGAACAATTGACGCCGCTTGGCTCGCTGCCAGGAGTCCAAATCATTTCGCTACAGAAAGGCTCTGGCGAAGCTCAGATACCACATAGCCCCTTTCCAATGTACACCCTCGGTGACCGTATTCAGGATTTTGCAGATACAGCGGCCATCCTCAATCATCTTGATCTTTTGGTTTGCGTGGACACATCGATTGCACATCTTGCAGGAGCAATGAATGTCAGGACCTGCCTACTGCTCGCTAAATCTCCTGACTGGCGTTGGCTGCTTGATCGCAGCGACAGCCCCTGGTATCCAAGCCTGCGCTTATTTCGCCAGCAGCAATCCGAATCATGGGAAAGCGTCATTGATGAAGTTGCACAATACATATTGAAGTTTATGCAACAACCGCCACATTGAACTTGGAGTGGTGAATAATGTCCCGTCCTTCCGACGACCTGCCCCCCAACTCTAACCTGCTGCAAAGGATCTTGGCGCGCCTGTTTCAGAACATCAACAAACCCGATCCTCATTCCCGTCTCGCCCAATATTTCGCCCTTAACAAGGCGGTTGGACAGTTGATTGCGCATACCAATCTGGAATCTGCCCTGCTGGAATCCCTGTGTACACTGGCCGTACAAAACACCTCAGTCGCCTTGGCCTGGGTCTGCCATTTCGAAGACGACGGCAGCTTAAGCACCCTGGCCGATGCGGGAGACACGGCCTATCTGGACAGTTTTGTGGAACGGCAAATGGGCCTACCTGCCGATGAAGGTCCCCTGCTTCGGGTTTGGCGCGAGCAGTCTCCCCTCTTTAATGAACCTTTTACATCTGGCGCTCTGCGCCATGTCTGGCTACAAAACATCCGCCCTTACCAATTAAGCTCCATAGCCATACTCCCCATCCACCGTGATCATAAACCCTGGGCCTTGCTGGTCCTGTATGACCGGGATCCGCAAGCTTTTCCGCGCGACTGCCAGATAGTTCTGGAAAGCATTGCCCGCCAGGTCAGTGAAGCGTTGGAAGACTGGGTGAATATCCTCCGGGAACGTAAGCAGCGCGAACAGCAGATGTTGCTGGGGGCCACTCTGGGGGCAGCCGATGAAGGCGTCATGCTGATCGATGCCCACCATCGGGTGCTCTATGCGAACCCCAGTTTTACCCGCATGACCGGATACACCCTGGCGGAAATTGCCCAACAGGGACTGCATCAATTACTGGGTCCCCTGACTGAAACTGCGGTACTCCAGAGAATCGACGCAGCACTGAGTAGTGACGGATTTTTCAATGAAATCATTCTTGGTTATCGTCGTGATGGGCAGACATTCTGGAATCAACTGAACATCATCCCCACCCATAATTACATAGAAAAAACGACCCATTACCTATGTATTCAGCGCGTCGTAGCAGACGGCTAATCCTTCTTCCTGGCGATGATCAGCTTGAGATCAAAGCTACTCCCGTACCTTTTGTTACATTAGCGTGTATAGATAGTGAGACGTGAGCCCGGCTGAATGTCGCTGGCAGAGGCCAGGTGGTTCCATTGGATGAGCGACTTGGGTTGCACATGGTAC
>NZ_JBYCKP010000695.1:0-5130 GCF_057473445.1 Acidithiobacillus sp. TH-A36
CCCGGCAGGGGGTGCAGAACCCGCACGATTCGCGCGCGAAAAAACGGGTCGTCGCCACCAGAAAATCGACGGGGCACTGCCGATCATCCATCAGAATAAAGCCCCCGGTGCCCAGTCGGGAACCGACTTTGGCCACTGCATCAAAATGCATGGGCGTATCAAAGTGTTCGGGCATCAGAAAGGGTGTGGAGGAGCCACCCGGCAACACCGCGCGCAAAGTGCGCCCTGGCAGCAAACCTCCTGCATGTTCAAACAGTATTTCCTGAGCGGTCGTTCCCATGGGCAATTCAAAAACACCGGGGCGTTTTGCAGGGCCGCAGACACTGTACAATTTGCTGCCCACGCCGCCATTGACACCCAGACTGCGAAACCAGTCCGCGCCATGCGCAAAAATACCCGGCAAATGCGCAATGCTTTCGGCGTTGTTGACGGTGGTCGGTTGCTGCCAGAGCCCCTGCTGACTGATATGCGGCGGTTTTTTACGCGGATTTGCGCGTTTGCCTTCAATGGCATTGAGAATGGCCGAATCTTCGCCACAAATATAGCGTCCCAAAGAAACATGAATATCCAGGCGCAAATCGCCATCAGGCAAGCGCATTAGTCCTGCCTCGCGGGCCTGATGCAGCGCTTTTTCCAGAACACGGGCACCTGCTGCATATTCACCCCGTACAAAAACGACGGCATAGCGCACCCCCAGAGCGTGCGCCGCAATAAACATGCCTTCCAGAATATGGTGCGGAGCCCCGAAAAGCAGAGCCCGGTCCTTGATACTGCCCGGCTCGGTTTCATCCAGATTGCAAACCAGATAACGCGGTTCAGGAGCATCAACTCCGCGCAGCCGCCATTTGAGGCCCGTCGGAAAGCCCGCACCACCACAACCCCGAAGTCCGGATTTTTCCAGTTCCGCAATAATATCAGCGGGATCCATCTGCACGGCTCTTGCAAGCCCCACATACCCCCCGGCATCCCGGTAAGCGCGCAGATCTGCCGGATCGGGATCTGCAAAATGCCGGCTCAGGATGGCTTCCATATATCCGCCTCCAGTTGTGCCAAAAGCCGGGTCAATGTCTGGGTATCCACCGGACCCAGCGCCTGATCATCCACCATCAGGGCGGGGGCCCGATCACAGAGGCCAATGCAGACATGCGGTATCACCGTCAGCTTGCCACTGCGACTGACCTCACCGAGATCCACGCCCGAATGCTGGCGGGCTTGAGTCAGGATATCCTGAGCTCCGGCCATATGGCAGGCGATGCTGTCACAGATGCGCAGAACATGGGTGCCCACCGGTTCACGCAACACCAGACTGTAAAAGGTGCAGAGCTCTTCGACCCTGACCGGACTCAACCCGGTCAAAGACGCTGCCAGACGCAATGCATCCCCGTCAATGTAGCCTCGGGCCTTTTGCAGGACCTGCAGGACTTCACTGATGGCAGCTTCCGGAACCGGTGACGCCGCCACCAGATCCTGCAACCTGGCGAGAAGCGATGCATCATTCAAGTCAACGATCGAGGTCGGCGAGGACATAATCTATGGATCCAATCGTGGCAATAAAATCGGGGAGGGCCGTATCGCGCCCCAGTTCGGTAATCAGCTGGACGTGGGGGAAGGAAGGAGTCCGTACCCTGAGCCGGTATGGGTGGGCGCTACCGTCAGCCACAATGTAATAGGCGAGCATGCCGCGCGCTGACTCGGTGATGCTCAGTACCTGTCCTGCAGGAGGACCAATTTCGCCCGCCATCTGCTCGAAATGATGAATCAGCGTTTCAATATCCCGCAAGGTATGGTCTTTGGGTGGCAGGGCATACCGGGCGTCAGCAGCCAGAGTCGCACCATCCGGCATTTTGTCGGCGAGCTGACGAAGCATCCGGATACTTTCGCGAATCTCATCAATATGCAGTTGGGTTCTGGCTAAAGCATCCCCATCGGTGGAGGTCGGCACCTCAAAATCAAGAGCATCGTATAGCCCGTAGGGTGCTGCTTTGCGCATATCCCAGGCTTTGCCCGTACTGCGCAAGACAATACCCGATGCGCCCCACTTTTCCGCCTGCGCCGCTGACAACACCCCAATCCCGTGAGTGCGGGCACGGAAAATGGGATTCCCTACGGTGAGCGTCTCCGTATCCCGCAAACCGGACTCTACTTTCTGGAGGACTTGCAGCAGATCATCGCGCCAGTCCTCCGGCAAGTCAGCCGCTATTCCACCAATCCGAAAAAACTGTGGATGCAGGCGCCCGCCTGTATATTTTTCAATCAGATCGAGCAACAACGCCCTATCCCGAAACGCATAAAATGCCGGTCCCATGGTGCCGAGATCATTTCCATAGCTGCCCAGCCACACCAAATGGGAAGATATCCGGCAGATTTCCGCCAACAAGGTCCGGATACCCTCGGCGCGATCCGGCAATTGCAAATCCGCCAGCATCTCCACCGCACGGACATAGGGAAACTCACCCAGGATTCCCCCCAGATAATCCACCCGGTCGGTATAGGGAATAAAATTATGGAACGTATGTCCTTCGGCTATTTTTTCCACACCCCGATGGTGATAACCAATATCGGGGTCCACGCTGGCAATTTTTTCCCCGGAAATTTTCAGTACAAAGCGCAAAATTCCGTGGGTTCCGGGATGATGTGGGCCAACATTCAGTACCGTCTGCCCCGATTCCGTAGCTGACACCTCGTCGCTGTAGGCTTTGAGTGCTTCCTGCAAATCGGTTTTACTCAAACGATAGGCGGGGCGCTCTGTGGCACGGATGGCTTCGCTTTTTCGCAGCGGGTGCCCTTCCCAGAGGGGCGGGAGTAAAATGCGCCGCAAATCCGGATGACCACTGAACTTTAGACCAAACAGATCGTACACTTCCCGTTCATACCAATTGGCATTGGCAAAAATACCGGTTATCGAGGGTACCGGAAGCTCGGCGTCGGCGTGTGTCACCCGCAAACGCAGGGCACCACAACCCTCCAGTCCGTGCAGATGATAGGTCAAGGTATATTGTGCAGCCTCTGCGGCACCATGTGATCCTTCATCCACGGCCGTCAAATCCAGCAACATCGGAAAAGACGGTTGCATTTGTTCATGCAGGAATTGCATGGCCGGCAGCAACTGCTCTTCAGGCAGCAGAAAATCCGGCCAGCCATCCCGCCCATCGGTAACCGGACTCGCAGCAAAGTGCTTTTGCAGCATCTCAGCCAGAAGCATGGGTCAGCTCCCGCTGAAAGATCCGGGGAGGATTACGCCGGATTTTCTGCTGCAACAATAACAAACCGTCCATCAGGGCTTCCGGACGGGGTGGACAACCCGGCACATAAATATCTACGGGCAGCAGCCGATCAATACCCTGGACTACGCTGTAGACATCATACATGCCTCCGGAATTGGAACAGGAGCCCATGGAAATTACCCATTTGGGCTCCAGCATTTGTTCATATATCTCCAGAATCATGGGCGCCATTTTCACGAAAATCGTCCCTGAAGTAATCAGCACATCCGACTGGCGGGGCGAGCCACGCAGCACCTCGGCACCAAATCGCGACAAATCATGGCGGGGCGTCACGGCAGCCACCATTTCAATAAAACAGCAGGAAGTGCCAAAATTCAGAGGCCAGAGAGAACCTGCCCGACTCCACGCCAGCATTTCTTCAAATTTGCCCACCAGCAAAGACAAGGGACCCGGAGCTAATGCCATTGCAACCCTCCCATGCGCCACTCATAAAACAAACCCAGACCCAGAATCACCATAAAAGCCAGCCCAGCCACAACCGGTCCCCAGCCCAGGGTATGAAAAGCCACCGCCCAGGCAAAAAGAAAAGCGGCTTCCAGCTCAAACACCAGAAAGGAAACAGCCAGAAGATAAAAGGCAACGGGGGTTCGCGGATGCGTACTGGTGTTGGCTCCCAGCCCACTTTCAAAAGGAATGTTTTTATTGCGATTGGGGTGTTGTCCGCCGAGCAGACCCGATATCCAGAGAATAATCATCAATACCAGCAACACTGCAGCGGCAAAAATCCCAACTATCAGGGCAGGACTCGCCATCATTGCCGATTCCCCCAAAGTGCGATTTTTGTCGGAAAATACAAAAAGCCCCCTTTCCAGAATCCAGGCACGGCACGGCACGGCACGGCACGGCAGCACACAATGTCATCATTGAACTACGCTGTATAGTATAGACCATCATTTGTAGCGCATTTGAGGAGCCCTCTAATGAATATTTGGGAAGACCCCGTTGTCCAGTCGGGCATATTGGACTATCTGGAACAAAAACAACTGCTGGCCAGCTTCACCAGCATGGGCGGAGTAGCTCTCAGGGAGGGTGCACAGTGTCACTGCAGTCTTCCCGAGCATGTGGGCAATGAAGTGATTGTGCTTTGTCAGTTTGATTTTGAAGAACTGGTCCCCTTTGGAGCTGCTGGAGATCAGCGTCTGCGACAACAGGGACAGGCGCATGTGCGTCTTGATGCCAATGGTCAGGTTAGTGACGCATGGTTATGCCGGCCGGGTTCCTGCTAAAAAGTCCAGTCAGCTTTTCATGAGCAGGGCGGGATCTTGCAGCTTGCGGGCGTAGCGCAAACCGACCACCGCAACAGCAGCACACCCCAAAATGGTCATGCCCAATGGAAACGCACTGTGCATGACCATACTGCCAATAACCATGGCAGAAACAGATGCAGCCGTGAACTGCATGGCTCCGAGCAGTGCTGAGGCACCGCCCGCATGAGCGCCTTGCCCGGCCATGGCCAGTGCCGTGGCATTGGGGCCGACCAGACCAATGCTCGCTACATAGACGAACAGCGGCATCATAATGGCAAACATGCTGATTTCTGGATAATAACCAATGACAAACAAGACGATACCCGCCAGCAACTGAATGATCACCACCGTCTGGAGGATTCCTTCCGCTGTGTAGCGCCGATGCAGGATTCGGTTGAGTTGTGACATTACTACCAGACCCAAGGCATTGGCACCGAATATCCAGCCAAAACTGTTGGCCGGGACCTTATAAAGATCAATAAACACAAAGGGCGATCCGGCAATATACGCAAACATGCCGCCGTAGCACATGGCATAAACCAAAGAAAAAGCCATAAAACGCCTGTCCTGCAAGAGCGCATGGTAACGCCGCAAAACCT
>NZ_JBYCKP010000696.1:0-2280 GCF_057473445.1 Acidithiobacillus sp. TH-A36
ATCGCCCCCAGCCCAATGGGAAAAAGAACGAGGCTGGCCCAGAATCCGTTGAAGCCCAAATCTTCTTCCGCCCAAAGCGGTAAAATGGAAGCCCAGCCCATGAACATGGCCCATCCCAGGCAGAGTAACAAAAGCCCCAACCAGTAATTGCGCCGCTTCAGAAAATGGATTTCCAGCAAGGGGTGGTCTGTTTCGCTTTCGCGCCAGGCAAACAGCAAAAAACAAGCCAGAGCAATCAGGGTCATTTTCAGAATAAATGCGGAGTGCCACCAGCCATATTCCTCGCCCTGATCAAGTACGATTTGCAGGCTCATCAGTCCGGCGTAGAGCAGGCCGAATCCCCAGCCGTCAAAGGGTGGCATGTTTTTTCGCCCCTGATCTTTGGGGATACCACTGCTACCGAGCAGTAATGCCAGTATCCAGAAAGGCAGGGAAAGCAGAAAAATACTGCGATAACCCAGGTCTGTAGCCAGTAAACCGCCCAGGGCCGGCCCGAAAAAAAAGGGAACCAGCATGGCATTACTCCAGAAAATGGTGACCAGGCCATGCTGTCGTTCGGGGCTATGGCGCAGAAACAGGCTCTGGCTCAGGGGGACCAGCAGTCCGGCGGCAATCCCTTCGAGGGCACGGGAAAGCAGCATGATCCAGAGATTACTGGTGGTGGCGCTGATGATGGTGCCGATGCCGGCGACCATAACGGCCATCTGGAATACGCGCCGCATGCCAAAGCGCTGGGTGGTCCAGGGCATGAGGGTAATACCCAGGGACCAGTGTACGATGAAGTAGGTGAGGGTCCACAGGGCGTGATCGTTACTGGTGGAAAGGCCGCCCGCCACATAAGGAAAAATACCCTGTACCGAGGCGCCATCAAAAGAGCCCATGCCCAAAGCCAGTGCTACGCCTGCAAAAAGTGGCCAGGATCTGGACAATGGCTGGATGCGCTCCATCGGGTGTCTCCCATCAAATTTGCCCTACTGTAGCGCTGTCACTAATATAGAACTAATAGATTGATTTGCACGCATTCATCGGAAAATCCTATTGAAAATACATGCAGAAGAATTGTTGGCCTTTTTGGCTGTTGCCGAAGCCGAAGGGGTAGGACGTGGGGCCCGGATGTTGCAGCGCAGCCAGCCCGCTGTTTCCGAGCGGCTGCGGGCATTGCAGCTGAATTTGGGAGAACCGCTTTATCAACGCAGTGGTCGCGGTATCAAGCTGACGGCAGCGGGTGAGTCCCTGTTGCCCTATGCCCGCCGCCTGCGCGAAAGCCTGGAGGAGGTGGAAAGCTGGTCAGCGCGGCGTCAGAACCTGCAGGAAGGCAGTTTACGCATTGCGGCTACCAATACGGTCGCCAACTATTTTTTGATGGAACATCTGGCGCGCTTCCGCAGTGCCTACCCGAGTATCCAGTTGCAATTGAAAACGGGTCCTTTGCCGGATGCCCTTTCTTTGGGGAGTTGGGATTTGCTGTTTACCGAAGAACAAATTGTTGCAGACCATTTGCCCCAACACATGGAGCAGGAAGCCTGGCGCGAAGATGAACTGGTGGCCATTCTGCCCCGGGATCATCCCTGGGTGGAGGAAGGACGGCAATCGGCGCGCTGGGAGGAAATTCTGCAACAACCCATCGTCTGGAGAGAAGCCCATTCAGGGATCCGGCGCCGCGTGGAGGCCGCCATTGCCCATGCCGGATTGTGTGCCCGTTACAGCGTGGAGGTAACGGGTGTCGAAGCCCTGCGCGACGCGGTCGCGGCAGGATTGGGTATTGGCTTTGCCTCGGTAGAGGCACTGGACAAGGTCCGCTGGCCCTTGGCTTCCCTGCGTCTGGAGCCGCCGCGTGGTTTATTCTGGACGCTGTTTCTCATTCGCCCGCAGACAGATTTTTAGTCGCGGGCGGTGCGGGTGTTTTTACAGCTGCTGTTCAGCGAGGAAAAACATCCCATTGAAGGCACTCGTACTGATTCATGAATAGGTCATCAGGAAAACACCGGAGCCACCCGCAGGGTGCTCCAGCCAGATCAGCGGCAAATCGGGTCGCTGTTCGCTGAGGGCTACTTCTGCGTCGCCGGTTTCCACAATCAATACTCCGCCTGCTTCCATATACCGGGGAGCCTGTTCCAGCAGGGGCAGGAGACAGTCCAGTCCATCCGTACCAGCGGCAAGGGCCAGGCGTGGTTCATGGGTGTATTCCGGGGGTAGCTCGGCCATGGCTGCGGCATCCACGTAGGGGGGGTTGCTGATAATCAGATCGTAACGTTGGCCCTGCAAAGCCGAGAACAAATC
>NZ_JBYCKP010000697.1:0-8091 GCF_057473445.1 Acidithiobacillus sp. TH-A36
AAACTGATGTCCGGCCAACTCGACGTTTCTGGCATTGCCTTGCCTGATGAGGTAGCGGCGTGACCACGGTCGCGGCTTCCATCCCGGTGCTACGCTGGGCCGCGCAGCGGGCACGCCTGCATGAAGAATACCTCTCGGCGCGCTTTCGCAAGTGGCCCCTGTGGTTGACCGGAGAGGCACAGCCCACGCTCAAGCAGTTGGAAGATTTTGCCCGGCTGACCCATACCGCCATCGGCTATTTCTTTTTGCCCGAGCCGCCTCAGCTTGCTTTGCCAGTGCCGGACTTTCGCACCCTGCGCGATGAAGAGCTGCGCGAGCCCAGCAGCGCGCTACTGGACACGCTGTATCTGTGTCAACAGCGGCAGGATTGGTACCGCGACTATGCCCGTGTGCACGGTCTTTCCCGTCTGACCTTTGTCGGCAGTGCGCTGGTGAACGAAGCGCCACAAGCCGTGGCCGAGCGTATGCGCGCTGCGCTGATACTTTCCACCGAAGAGCGACGCCAGTTGTCCACCTGGACGGACGCCCTGCGGCAGTTGATCGCCAAGACCGAAGAGGCCGGGGTGATGGTGATGGTAAGTGGAGTCGTGAGCAGCAACAGCCACCGCAAGCTGGATGTCGGTGAATTTCGTGGCTTCGCGCTGGCCGATGATCTGGCCCCGCTGGTGTTCCTGAACGGTGCGGACAGCAAGGCCGCGCAGATGTTTTCCTTAGCGCATGAGTTGGCTCACCTGTGGCTAGGTGCCACGGGCGTATCCGACTCTGAAGCAGGCCAAGTGCCCGAACAGGGCATCGAGCGCTGGTGCAACCAGGTGGCGGCGGAATTGCTGATGCCGCTGGAGGCGCTGCGCGCCGCCTACCAACCCGGCAAGCCTGTGCCGGATGAAATCCAGCGCCTGGCGCGGGAATTCAAGGTTAGCACTCTGGTGGCGCTACGGCGTTTGTTCGATGCCGGGTTTCTGGATCAGGCTCGTCTGTGGCAGCACTACCGCGAGGAACAGACCCGCTTGCAGGCGCTGGAAACTCGCGGCACTGGCGGTGGGGACTTTTACCGCAGCTTGGGCGCACGCACCAGCAAGCGGTTTGCCCGCGCGATTGTGACCAGCACGCTGGAGGGGCAAACCTTGTTCCAGGATGCTTTCCGCATGCTGGGCGTGCGCAAAACTGCCACCTTCTATGAAGCAGCCCGCGAGCTAGGGGTGGTGGTTTGAGCTACCTGTTGGATGCCAACGTCTTCATCCAGGCCAAAAACCTGCACTACGGCCTAGATTTCTGTCCGGCGTTCTGGGAGTGGTTGATCGACGGCCACACCAACGGGCGCGTGTTCAGCATCGACAAGGTAGCCGATGAGATCGCAGCCGGTGCGGACGAACTGACCCAGTGGGTGAGCGACCACGGCAATGGCCTGTTCCGCAAAACGGACGCCGCCGTGGCCGCCCAGTTCGGCAAGGTGAGCACCTGGGTGACTGGCCAGCAGTACGAACCTGCCGCTATCAACACCTTTTTGCAGGTGGCCGATTTCTACCTGGTGGCGCATGCGCTGGCAGGCGGGCATATCGTGGTGACCCACGAGGTGGCCGCGAATTCGGTCAAGCGCATCAAGATTCCCAATGTGTGCATCGGGCTGGGGCTGCGATTCATGACGCCTTACGAGATGCTGCGCGTGGAAAAAGCCAAGTTCGTTCTGGGAGGCGGACAGCCGTGATCGCAGCCCTGCATACTGCTCCGTTTGCTCTTGGCTCTGTACCCGCTGCCAGTCGGTTGGGTTGCCAAAACGGTCGCATTGCGCGCATACTTCGCCTTAACAAAACCCGCCAAGGCTATGCGCGCGAGCGTATCCTCAAACCGGCGGGTTACTTTTTTGTGCGCCCGAAATCAGCAGCGCACTGCGGTTTGGGAGACGCACGATGAAGCGCCCCTTCGCCAAACCTGCCACCACCCACGCCCAACAAGTGGCGCTGCTTCAGCAGCGTGGCATGGTCATCGACGACCCGGCCTCCGCCGAGTTCTACCTGCAGCACCTCAACTACTACCGGCTTGGGGCCTATTGGCTGCCCTTCGAAGCCGACCACGCTACACACACTTTCCGTCCCGGCACTCACTTTGCTCAAGTGCTGAACCTCTACGTGTTCGATCGGGAGCTGCGCCTATTGGTGCTGGACGCCATCGAGCGCGTGGAAGTGTCGGTGCGCAGCCAGTGGGCTTACCACTTGGCACACCAGCACGGCTCACATGCCCACCTGGATGTCACGCTGGCCTTTAAGCCGCATCTCTGGCAAACCAACCTCAACAAGTTGAGCGACGAAGTGGGCCGCTCTGACGAGGCCTTCATCAAGCACCTGCAAAACACCTATTCGGAAAGTTTGCCGCCGGTGTGGGCCGTGTGTGAGGTGATGTCCTTGGGCTTGCTCTCACGCTGGTACAACAATCTCAAACCCATGCCCACCCGCCGCGCCATTGCAGCGGCCTATGGCGTGGATGAGAAGGTGCTGGAATCCTGGCTGCGGCACCTCTCACTGGTACGCAATACCTGCGCGCATCACAGCCGTTTGTGGAATCGCGAGTTCACCGTCACACCGCTGCTGCCGCGTAACAAGCCGGCTGGTTTGGCGGCGCAGTTCCATGGTGGTTCGCGCAAGCTTTACAACGCGCTGGTCATCCTGCTGCATTGCATGGATGTGATCGCGCTACAGCATCGTTGGCGTACTCGTCTGAAAAATCTGATCGCCCGGCACGGGGTGTCCGTGGCGGCCATGGACTTTCCCGCCAACTGGCAAAACCTGCCCATCTGGCAGGACCCATCGCCAATACCGGGCACACCATAACAAGAATCAGGAGAACCGATGGCCAAGAAGGACTATTCCGAAGACCTGTTGATTCAGGCACCGACGGCAGAACTGTTGGAAAAGCAGCTCGGCTGGGAGAGCGTGTTTGCGCAGGACGAGGGTGCCAAAGGTGGATGGGGCCCCGACAGTCTGCTGGGCCGTGCATCGGATGCGGAGGTCGTGCTGACGCGTGACGTGCTGGCAGCACTCAAGCGCTTGAACCCGGGCTTGCCCGATGCGGCGTATCAGGATGCCTTGGCAGTGGTGGTTCAGGATGACATCACCAAATCGCTGATTGCGCAAAACGAGGAAAAATACAAGCTGTTGCGCGATGGCGTGCCGGTGAAATACCGCGACGCTGCGGGCCGGCTGGTTGACAAACGCTTGCGCTTGGTCGATTTTGATGAACCCAAGAACAATCGCTACCTGGTGGTGCGTGAGTTGTGGGTACGTGGCAAATTGTGGCTACGTCGCCCGGATGTGATCGGCTTCGTCAACGGCTTGCCGCTCGTGTTTATCGAGCTCAAGCGCTTCGAGGTGCACATCGACAGCGCTTACAAGAAAAACTACGTCGATTACCTGGACACCATCCCGCATCTGTTTCTCTGGAACGCACTGGTCATCATTTCCAATGGCCACGACGCGCAGTACGGCTCGTTGACCTCCAGCAAGGAGCATTTTTATCGCTGGAAGCGACTCGACGAGGACGATCCGGAGCCGAGCAAGGATCAGCCCCTACTGCCGATTCTCTTGCAGGGCATGCTACATCAACAGCGTCTGCTGGATATCGTCGAAAACTTCATCCTGTTTGATGCCTCTGAGGGCAGCACGCACAAGATCGTGGCACGCAACCACCAGTACCTTGGCGTGAATCGCGTGCTCGATCGGCTGAGCTCCACCGACCCCAAGATTCAGGCTGAGGTCGCCGCCGGGCAGTTGGGCGTGTTCTGGCATACCCAAGGTTCGGGCAAGTCGTATTCAATGGTGTTTTTGACCGAAAAAATCCATCGCAAGTTATCGGCATCGTGGTCGTTCGTGGTCATCACCGACCGCACCGAACTGGATGACCAGATTGCATCGACCTACACCAACTGCGGTCGCGCCAATAGCAAGACCGACCAGGCCAAGAATGGCGCAGCGCTGCGCTCGATGTTGCGCGACCAGAACCGCCGCTATGTGTTTAGCCTGATTCAGAAATACCGCGAGCGCGTCACAGAGGCCTATTCCGAGCGTGACGACATCATCGTTATCAGCGATGAGGCACACCGGACGCAGTATGGACGGCTTGCGCTGAATATGCGCAAAGGGCTGCCACGCGCCAAATTTCTGGGCTTCACGGGCACCCCGTTGATCGATGCCGGTGAAAAGCAGCTGACCCGTGAGGTGTTCGGTGACTATGTCTCGATATACGATTTCCAGCGAGCGGTGGCCGATGGCGCGACGCTGCCCTTGTTCTATGAGAACGCTGGCGAAAAACTGAAGATCATTGATCCCAAGGTGAGCGAACGCATCGCGCAGCACATTGAGGCTGCAAAGCAGGTTGCCACGCTGGATGATCCGTGGACGGACGAGAAAGAGGAAAAACTCTACCGGGAATTGGCGCGGGATTACCCCATCCTGACTTCACCCACGCGACTGGACAAGGTAGCGCAAGACTTTGTTGACCACTTTCACCAGCGATGGCGTGTGGTCGAAAACGGGGGTGGCAAGGCCTTGATGGTGTGCCTGGACAAGATCACCTGCGTGAAGATGCACGATCTGATCGTGGCCAAGTGGCAGGAGAAAGCCGCCCAGTTAGAAATGTCGGTGGCGGCCGAAGAAGCCTTGTTCGCAGCAAAGGGCAAAGCACCTACCGGACTTCTTAAGCAGCGACGGGAACACGTGGAGTGGATGAAAGCCACCGAGTGCTGTGTGGTGGTCTCGCAGGAGCAAGGCGAAGTCGCGGAGTTTGCCAAGTGGAAGAATTTCCGTGATGAGCCGCTGGATATCACGCTGCACCGCGAAAAGATGGTCAAACGCGACCTGGAAAAGGAGTTCAAGAAGGCAGACAACCCGTTCCGCATCGCGATTGTTTGTGCGATGTGGTTGACCGGTTTCGACGTGAAATGCCTGGCCACTCTGTATTTGGACAAGCCGATGCAGGGCCATACCCTGATGCAGGCTATCGCCCGCGTCAATCGGGTTGGCGGCGGCAAGAAGCATGGGTTGATCATCGATTACAACGGCATGATCAAAAGCCTGCGACGGGCACTGGCGACGTTTGCCCAGGGTGATCGTGCTGGCACGGGCAAGGGAGAGGCCGAACAGGATACGGTGCGGGACGATGCGGAGGCTCTGGCGGAATATGCCGATAGCCTTAAGGCCGCTACCGAGTTTTTGATGGATCTGGGTTTTGATGTTGACGAATTGGTCAACGCCAAAGGCTTCGATAAACAAAAGCAAAGCTTGGTGGCAGTTAACCTTCTCTGCGAAAGTGACGAGCGCCGCAAAACCTATCAGGTGATTGTTGAAGATGTACAAGCGCGCCATCGTGGCCTGTTCCCGCATCCGGGTCTGTTCGATTTCGATGCAGTAGAGAGTGCTGTCACCGCCGTCTACAACAAGATGCAGGATGCGCGTGTGTCACCGGATGTCAGTAGCTTGCTACAAGATTTGTACGACGTGGTAGATGTGGCAGTAGCAACCGACGCTCCGTCAGTCCGCGAACCTACAGCCCGGTATGACCTTTCCAATATCGATTTTTCTCGCTTGCGTGCCGAATTCGAGAAGTCGCCCTTCAAGAATGTCGTGGCGATGAACTTGATGGAGAAGATCGAGGAACGCCTGGCTGCGATGGTGGCGCGCAACCCCACTCGTGTGGACCTCTATGAGCGTTATCAGGAAATCGTTCAGGAATACAACAAAGACAAGGATGCGGCAGAAATACAGAAGGTGATGGACAACCTGTTTGCCTTCAATGACGACTGTAGCGAAGAGGAAAAGCGTTACCTGCGCGAAGGACTTAATAGCGAAACTGAACTGGCCGTATTTGACTTGCTTCAGAAGGATTCACTCACCAAGGGTGATCGTGAAGCGATCAAGAAAGTCGCCAAGGAATTACTCGGCAAATTGGCCGATCAGCGTTTCGCGCTGGAGCGCTTGCGCAGTATGGCGACGGTGCAGGCGCAAATGAAGGCCGAGATCATCAAGTATTTGTATGCCCACTTGCCGGCCAGTGCCTATAACCCAGACGAAATCAACATCAAGGCGGGCGCAGTATTCGCCCATATTTATAGCGCGGGCCTTGGTGGGGGTGCGCCAGCATACCACTAAGAGACAACGGTTTCCGCCAACTCATTGATAGCAATAACGGATCATGAGCGATTATTGCAACTTATAGAATGACGCCTTTTAGTCAACCTGCTGCTCAGGACTATTATTATTGCTTGTTCTCCTCGTCATCCTTCTTCCGGAAACTTTCCTCCGCCGCATCCATTTCGTCTGCAGCACTGCGATCAGGGGTTTCATCTTCTTCTGTATTTTCCTCGGCGGGCTGACGTGTCCGGATGCGTCCCGCAAAGAACAGGCCCAGCTCGAAGAGCATATACATGGGGATGAGGAGCAGCACCATGGACATGACATCGGGGGGGCTGAGGACGGCCGAGGCGATGGCGCAGACTAAAAACGCATAGCGCCGACTCCGCCGCAAGGTCGCAACCTGAAGAATACCTACGCGTACCAGAACGACAATCAAAATAGGGATTTGAAAGGCCAGACCAAAGGCCAGGGAGAACTTGACGATCAGGGACAGATAGCTGTCCACTTTCGGCATGGCGGTGATATCTGAACCGGAAAAACTGGTAAAAAAACGAAACGCATTGGGAAACACCACAAAATATGCAAAGAGCATTCCGCCAATAAACAGAAATATTGAAGCGAAAATGAGGGGAAAAAATGCCTTGCGTTCATGTTCATATAAGCCCGGCGCCAGGAAGGCCCAGAATTGATAAAGTACCACGGGTAGTGCCAGCACAAACCCCGAAATCAGGGACAGCTGCACATAGGTGAGAAATACTTCAGGAAGGCTGGTGTAAATCAGATGGCTGCCTTTTGGCAGAACCGCAATCAGGGGAGCAGCAAGAATATTATAAATGGTTTTGGAAAAGGGATAGGAAACCAGAAATCCGACAAAAATGGCGATGACGGATACCAGTACCCGGCGACGCAGTTCCAGCAAATGACCAATAAAAGTGTTCTCCGCCAATTTCTCCATGTTTAAGCAATTTCCTCAGGCGGAATAAATAAAAAAGTGTGTGTGCAAGCATCCAGGCAGTATGGAGGGATAGAAGGCATACAGGGAAAAGTGAAAATAACTACTCCATCAGCAGTAGGGAACCGTCATCAATGCAGGCGATCTTCTGGTCCAGGCAGGTCATCTGAATGTATGGCCGAAGGCACGACATCAATGTCGAGTTCCGTTTGTCTTGGCCCGCTTTCTTGTGGAGGGGATGCTTCGGAAGCAAGCTCATTGGCACGGGTTTCCCGAAGCGACGCAGAAGCGGTTATGTCACCCGGTAAAATTTCCTCACTGGCATAATCCCTTAACTTGTCTGCTTCCTTGCGCAAATCGTCCAGCAAAAGCTGCTGCTCTACTTCAGAACGCAGACCATTCATGGTACGGCGCATGGCACCGTACCACTTGCCTGCAGCTCGAGCCATTTCAGGCATTTTTTCCGGGCCGACAACCAGCAGAACAATAATACCCAGAAGTGCCAGTTCGCCAAAGCTGAAATCAAACATGCAGGATCAACGATTAACGGTTTCGTGCTCTTTACTGGGCTGAACGCTGGCATCAATGGTATGACCGATGCTCGCATCCTTTTTCTCTTCTTCCTCTTCCTTGACGGCAGAACGGAAGCTTTTGATTGCAGAACCCAGATCCGAGCCGACATTTCTTAGCTTTGCGGTGCCGAACAGGGCTACAACAATCAATAAAATAATAACCAGATGCCAGATACTAAAAGCGCCCATCACTGCTCTCCTTGCCCCGAAGGGGCTATGCGCTACAACCTAACTCTTTGACCATAGAAAAAAAATTCTGTTGCGTCAAGCCAGCGGACGGCGTGCAGCTTTTTCATCCAGGCCGGAAATTCCTTCGCGTTTTGCCAGCTCAGCGAGGACATCATCTATATGCAAATCCTGTTCCTCCAGAGCCACCATCAGGTGAAACAGCAGGTCGGCTGCCTCGGCAATAATCGGTTTTTTCTCATGATTTTTGCAGGCCAGC
>NZ_JBYCKP010000698.1:0-2230 GCF_057473445.1 Acidithiobacillus sp. TH-A36
CACCACCTGGTCGTGATTGAATTAAAGCGGCGTAGTGTTTCGCGCTATTTGCAAATACTGGGCGCGGCCTGCTTGCTGGGCTGGAGTACATGGGCGAATGCGGCCTCCGGTCTGGATATGTTGCATCATTTTTTTCAGAGTACGCACACCATTACTGCGCAATTCAGCCAGGAAGTGGCCAACCATAATGGTCAGATTGTCAAAAAGGCCGGCGGTACCTTATGGATTTCCCGACCCGGTAAATTTCGCTGGGATTATAGTGGCGCCAATGGGCAGACCATCGTTTCCAACGGGCTGAAAGTCTGGTTGTATGAGCCCGCCCTGCAACAGGTAACCGTTCAACCTTTGGGCAAGGCGCTGGGATCCACTCCCGCTGCCTTGATTGCCGGAAATGATGACCTGAGTCAGCGTTTCAACATCAGCGATCTGGGTGTCAAAAAACAGCTTCACTGGTTGTTGCTGCGGCCTAAAAATGGTCAGGACCAGGGTTTTACTGCGTTGCGCCTGGGTTTTGACGCCGCAGGAATCCTGAAGGAAATGCGTATGGAAGATGCCTTCCAGCAGGAGACTGTCCTGCATTTCACGCATGTAGAAATTAATCATGCCATTCCGGGCCAGGAGTTCCAGTTTACGACTCCAGCCGGAGTAGATGTTCTTTCGCAATAAATTTTTCTGGAGTCGTTCATGCGTAATGCCAAAATTGCTTTGACCCTGCTTGCCTTGGGAGTTTTCGTCAGTGTGCAGGCCCAGGCATCAGGATTTGCGGTGCCCACATCGGTGGTGGGACTTTCCGAAGCGGGAGCCACGGTAGCCGATGCCGGCCCCGTCAGCAGTTTTGCGGTTAATCCAGCAGATATGGTGTTTTTCCCGGGGACGCGCGCCAGTCTGGACGTGGTAGCATCAGAACCCAGCTATAAAAGAAATGGTGAGGGTGCCAGCAATAATCTCCTGATTATGCCCAATTTGTTTGTAACCCACCGTTTCAACGACCTGCCTTTGGCGCTTGGCTTGGGCATTACATCTCCTTACGGCATTAATTCAACCTGGCCTGCAGGGACTTTTGGAACGTCACAGACCATCCCCGATAAAAATGATCTGCGCATCATCAACATCAATCCCGGTGTGGCCTATATGATCCTGCCCGATTTAAGCATTGGTGCGGGTGTGGATTATTATCAGAGTCTGAGCGCCAATTTCCCTGAAAAATCAGGTAATGGCGGTGGCGTGGGTGGTAATGTTGGCTTGTTTTATACCACCGAAACTTTTAATGCCGGTTTGAGTTATCGCTCAACTGCCAGTTTGGGAGGAGACATCAGTCTGCCCAGCCGCCTTCAGGCCGGTGTACGTTACCGCTTTACGCCAGCTTTTGCTACGGAACTGGATGTGGACTGGAATGACTGGAGTAATGCCCGCCTGCCGGGATATGGTAATCTTGGCTGGAAATCGGCGCTTGCCTATCGTTTGGGTTTAAGCTACCACTTCAGTCAGTACTTGGCCTTGCGTGGCGGTCTCGCCCATGAAGGCAGCCCCACGGATGGCAGGAGTATTCAGGCTGCAGCACCAGCACCCAGCAGTAATTTGCTGTCCTTCGGATTGGGTATTGGACTGGGACATTGGCAGTACGATCTTGGCGCTTCCTATGCGCTTTCCGGTAATACGACTTCCTATGCCGGTCCCTATGCGGGCACTTACAAAGCCAGTATCTTTAATTTTGGTGCAGCCATTTCCCGGAATTTTTGAGTCAGGGCAGCAACGGAGCTTCCTGCTTGAGTACCACGCATGATCTCCGGCCTCTGGCAGCGCGACTGCGACCCCGGAGCCTGGAAGATTATGTCGGTCAAAAGCATCTTTTAGGCGATAACGGGCCACTGCGTGCCATGTTGCGCACCCGGCACCTCCATTCCATGATTTTATGGGGTCCATCGGGCACGGGTAAAACCACCCTTGCCCAGTTGCTGGCGCGCTCAGCCGGGTGTCAGTTTCAAATTCTTTCGGCGGTTAACAGTGGTGTCAGAGAAATTCGCGCAGCCATCAGCAGTGCCGAGCAGGCCCGGGCTCAGGGGCAAGATACCGTTCTTTTTATAGACGAAATCCATCGTTTCAACAAAACCCAGCAAGATGCACTGCTTCCCTATGTGGAAGAAGGCGTTATCATCCTGATTGGGGCCACGACTGAAAATCCCAGTTTCGCTCTCGTCAACGCGCTGCTTTCCAGAGCACGGGTTTATGT
>NZ_JBYCKP010000699.1:0-12917 GCF_057473445.1 Acidithiobacillus sp. TH-A36
CCTGAACTTTGCAGACTGCGCTCTGTCATGCCTTGCGTAGCCCCTAAACGAACCCGGCCCTTGGCATGGATGACCCAGTTGTTTTCCATCTGCTTGCGGGAACGAATCTGGAAATGACCATCTTCCTGAAGCTCCACGCGGACGATCCTGCTGCGCGCACTGTCCAGCAGCAAAGGCAGAAGAATATCCAGCTCTTCCACCGTCCAGGCCCGGGTATCCTGGCGTTCCGTCAGTTTTTCCCGGGCTGCAGCCAGTGCCAGTTCGACAAAACCCGCGCCGGGGAAAACCACGCCATCCCCAACCTGATGATCTGCCAGAAAAGCCTGGCGGGACGTGTCCAGACTTTGTTCCCATTCATGCGGATGTCCGGCCACAGGATGCCCCAGCAGAGGATGCACCGCATAACGATATAAAGTACCTGCTGATTCCGGGGTCGTTTGATGCCAATGCCTTTCCCGTTCCCAGGGATAATCGGGCAAATCCACGAGCGAACTGCGAACCGGAAAATACCGCTTCCAGTCGGGCTCAACGCCAGCCAGCCACAGTGCCGCCAGGGTCTGACGGATGGCTTCCGGATGATTTTCGTTGCGACGCAGGGTGGGAATCACCCGCCCTTCCTGTCCACCTGCGGTGATTGCCTCCTGCAGATAACCCCGCAGCACTGCATGACCACCAATTTCTACAAACAGATTCCATTGTTCCAGAGCGACGGCGGCTGCCTGCTGGAAACGGACGGGCTCACGAATATTGCGCCACCAGTAGTCGGCGTCCAGGGCTTCACCGGCAAGCACCGTTCCGCTGACCGCAGAAATAAAGGGAATTTGCGTTGCCTGCGGTTTCAGTTCCTGCAGAACTTCCATCAGCTCCGCCTGGAGCGGGTCCATGCAGGCGCTATGGAAAGGGTAATCGATATCCAGCCGTTTATGGCCGACACCTTGAGCCTGGAACTTTTTCTCCAGTTCACCCAGCGCTACGCTACTGCCAACCACGGTTGCCCCCCGGTGACTGTTCCAGGCAGCAATGCTTATGCTCTGGTCCAGACCCCAATCGTGAAGATGGGGTATCAGCGCATCGGCTGAAAGCGCGACTGCCGTCATTTGCCCCTGCCCTCGCGACTGACCCTGCAAACGGCTCCGCTCGTATATGACCAGCACCGCCTCGGCCAAAGTCAGGGCACCACTGGCCCAGGCAGCAGCCACCTCGCCAACACTGTGACCGGCAACTGCCGCCGCCACAATTCCCTCGCCACGGAGCATGGCCGTAATGCCAACCTGCAGGGCAAACAGGGCCGGTTGCGCCTGTTCAGTGGCTATATAGCGGTCGTCGCCCAGATTTCCAGCCAGTTCAGCGTGGAGGGAGTAACCGGCCAGCGGCGCAAAGTAATGATCCACTTCAGCGATGCTGCGGGCGAACACCGGGTCCTGAAGCAGTGCCTGCCCCATGCCTGCCCATTGACTACCATTGCCGGAGTAGACAAATACCGGTCCTTGTATTTTTTCCATGGCCTGGGCAGCGACGCTGTCGCCCTTTCCTTCAGCAAAGGCACGCAGTTGCGCGGCCATGTTTTCCTGAGGGTTCATCCAGAAAATAACGCGCTGCGCCAGCCAGGCCCGGCGGAAATTGGCCTGATACAGTGCCGCATAAAGTTTCTCCTGGTCCGCAGTCGCCAGCCAGTCTGCAAAGTCCTGAGCCACGGCTTGCAGCGCAGAGGGCGTAGCCGCACTCAGACAAAGCGGTTTATGACCATCGGCCGAACTCCGCCAGCGCGGGGATCGGCGTTGGCGCGGGACTTTGGCGGATTCCAGAATGATGTGGGCATTGGCACCCCCGAAGCCAAAAGAATTAACCCCCACCAGCAAGGGGCCTTCGGCACGGAGTGGACGCATACGCTGCACCACTTCCAGGTGGTAGGTATCCAAAGCCAGTCGGGGATTAAGGGTTTCTATCCCAATAGTCGGCGGAATCAAACGGTTTTGCAGGACCAGAATACTTTTCAGCAAACCCGGAATACCCGAGGCGGTTTCCAGATGGCCGATGTTACTTTTTACGGAACCGATGGGTAGTGGCTGATCGGCATCGCGATGGATACCCAATGCCCTGCCAATGGCTTCCACTTCAATCGGATCCCCTATGGAAGTCCCGGTACCATGGGCTTCCAGATAATCCAGTTGCCGGGGATCAATTCCTGCAGCGGCGTAAGCCTGTTCCAACAGGCTTTGCTGGGTATTGACTCCGGGAATGGTCAAACCGGATTTGTACCCGTCCGTATTGATGGCGCTGTGGGCCACCACCGCCAGGATCCGGTCACCATCGCGCAGTGCCTGTGCATGATCCTTGAGGATAAATACTCCTCCGCCCTCGGAACGCACATAACCATCTGCAGAAGCATCAAAGGGGCGGCAGCGTCCACGTTTGGAAAGCATGGAGGCTTTGGAAAAAATGAGAAATCCGTAAGGATGCAGATGCAGGCTGATGGCTCCGGTCAGGGCCAGATCCGTTTCCCCGTGCAGTATCGACTGGCAAGCCTGATGAAAGGCTACCAGCGTCGAAGAACAGGCGGTATCTACAATAAAACTGGGTCCCCGCAAGTCGTAAAAATAAGACAGCCGATTCGCCGCAATACTGGCCGTTGAGCCCGTGGCGGTATTGGCATCCACGGCGGCCAGATCATCCGCCAGCCGCGAAGCATAGTCGGTGCTGGCCAGCCCGATAAACACGCCGCAGCGACTGCCACGCAGATGTTCAGGGCGGATGCCGGCATGGGCAAAGGCCTCCCAGCTCATTTCCAGCAGCAGGCGCTGCTGGGGATCTATGGCAGCGGCTTCACGCGGAGAAATGCGAAAAAAACCGGCATCAAAACCCGATACTTCACCCAATGAACCGGCGGCAAAAGTGACTGATGTGCCAGGATGACTGCGTTGCGGGTGCTGCAGATACTCTTGCGCCCAGCGGTCTTCGGCTACCTGGGTGATCAGATCATCTCCCGTCAACAAATGTTGCCAGAAGCTGCCTTTGTCTCGGCACTGTGGTAATCGGGAGGCATAACCAATAATTGCAACTTTTTTCACAATAAACTCACAAATCGTTCGAATTTTTCAAAATGTTCAGACCATGTCGGGGCAACAAAACCTTTTATTCTCTGCAGCTGCTGTTGACGGCGTTCGTGATCACGCTCGCTGAAATCGCGAATAGCCTGCAGCCAGACTGCTTCGTCATCCGTATCCAGATATTCCGGAATATTTCCTGCTATTTCCGCAAATACGGGCAGCGGATTGGCCAACACCGGTACCCCTGATTCCAGAGCTTCCAGTAAAGGCAACCCGAATCCTTCAGCATGCGAAGGAAAAAGTAAGGCCTGAGCGCCACGAAGATGCGCGAGCACTTCTGCGTCACTGCAGTGCGGAAGAAATTCGACGTGTTCTTTCAATCGCTCATTATGCTGCAATTCATACAGCAAATCGCCGCACATCCAGCCTACCTGGCCAATAATGCGTAATTGGGGAATATGATTCCAACGCCACTCCGCCATCATACGTTGCCAGAGATAGAGCAGGAAAGCATGGTTTTTTCGGGGTTCCAGAGTTCCCACCACCACAAAATAGGGCCTTGCCGGCGCAACTTCGGGACCGCTGACCGGGCTACGCCTTAAATGCGTACCCAGGGGTATGACCGCCATCGGCGGTATCGACATCTTGATATTTTCTGCATAGTCGCGAAGCGCCTCGGCGGTGTGCTGCGAATTGCTGACAATACCTGCCGACTGCCCGAGAATCACCTGCAGGCGTTTTCCATGGCGTTGGGTTGCATCGAGCTGACAGAAATGTGGATGGGTCACGGGAATCAGGTCATGGGCCATCACCAGCAGACGCATTTTTTTGCGACGCAGCCAGGCCAGATAGCTGGGTCGGTCCAGCCCACTGTGGCCCATGTTCAAAACCCAGCTGCCGGATTTTACCGGACGAAAGGCCAGTTTCAACATGTACCCAACCGTCTTGGCAAGACTGCCATGCCGCTGCCCATGCGCCCAGGCCTGCAAAGTATCAAACAGGGTCATGGAGGTGATTACCGATAGGGCAACCGCCACACCATTATGAATCATCATGGCCTGTGCCCGGCCATGGAAGTGACCAACATAGGCGAGACACACCCGGTCTACCCCGGTCGGTATGCGCCCCTTGCGCATACGGTGGACAAGCCGGGTAATATCTATATAAACCGGGGCTTCGCCAAGATCTGCCATAAAATGCTTACTTGACGATGCCCGCCGTACTCAGGCCCTGAATCGGGTAAACAATCTGCACGATCAGGCCCAGGAATTTCTGAAGATCGGTAATAGGTGCCGAGGCCACATAAATCAGATCCTTGTTCTGGATAGGGAACTCTTGTGCCGCAAAAAGCGTGGCAGGATTGCTGAAGTCAAAGCGGAACACCACGGGCACTTCCCCTTCGGCATTGGTTTGCAGCGGTTCTGGCCAATTGGTGAGGAAATTGGGTTTTTCCAGGCGGAAAACAAATACCGCCTTGGCATCAGCTTCATTGCCATTCAAACCACCTGCTCTGGCCAGAGCTTGTGCCAGACTGATACCCGAGGCTTCAAAATCAATTTCTTTGGTCTGAGTGGTCGCTCCCATGACGGTCACATGCAGCGGCTGATAAAGTGCCGTAATCACATCCCCTGCCCGCAAGGAAACATTTTCTTCGGGGTGCCGAATCACGTCTTCCAGAGGCAGTTGCAACACCTTCCCCTGATGAGAAAGCTGAATGGTGACCTTGTTCACCGGTTTATCGACCCCGCCCGCTGCCGCCAGCGCCTGCAGCACGCTGACTCCGCCAGGAATCAGCGGAACCTGGGTACTTTTACGCACATTGCCGACTACGGAAATGCTCTGGGCATGGTTACTGACCAGACGGACCACCACCTGGGGATCATGGGCCATATTTTTCAGCCGGGCACGGATTTCAGCACCAATGTCGTCCAGGGTTTTACCGGCACAGGAAATTTTACCGGCAAAAGGAATGATGATATCGCCATTACTACCCACCATTTGCTCCGGAATGGAGGTCATCACCGAACCGGAACCCGTAGTGCTGTTTGCCGCTCCGGCAGAAGCAAAAAGCATGGCGGGTGGTGCCTCCCAGATATAAACCTGCAGGGTATCGCCAGGCCCCACCGTATACAGTCGCGGATTGGGGTTACTGAAGTCGCGCAGCAGGTTTAACTGAGGTGTATCCGCCCGAATCCGAATCTGATGGGCAAGCGCATAATCCACCTTGACCAGCTGAATGCCGCGCAAGGTCTTATTGTGGGCCACGTTCTCCACGGGTCCGGCACGCGGTCCTGCGTAAGGCATGTAGGAGGAGCAACCCGCGAGCCCCGCCAGCAGCAGACCGACAGTCAAAGCGCGCAAACCCGGATAACCTGTTGTCATCAGCAACATCCTCAGAAAAAACGGTCAGTTGAAAAGTTGGTAATATTATTTCCTGCTTGATTGTAACCGAATATCAACTTGGAGGTCATCCAATAGGCACGGCTATGCGCTATATCAGCCAGATTAGCCCGTCGTACTGAGCCAGAGCCACATCATTGGAGAGCGGCTGAGTTGCTTATTAAGTTTTATTTGGTGGGCGGTACAGGGTTCGAACCTGTGACCCCTGCCGTGTGAAGGCAGTGCTCTACCACTGAGCTAACCGCCCTGGATGCCGAACGGTTCCAGAGAGCGCGTAAAATACCAATCGCAGCCATTCAGGTCAACCAGCAGTTTGTCTCCCATGGTTAGCCTCTCTTGCCAAATCACAAGAATTAGGCTATTTACTTTCCTTAGAAAAAAGAATGAGGAAGACGCCTATGTCAAGGCAGTACTTTATGTTTGCGAATAGTCCCCTCAAACGGGGGGGAGTAACTCTTCTGTTTTTGACATTGACGCTCAGTGGCTGTGCCAGCATGGCCCCCAATAGCCCTTCTTCTTCCCCACTCCTATCCCAGCCCCCGGTACGATCCTCCGATTATGTGCAGCACGCTGAAGCTACTACTCTGGATGCTGTTCTGGTACATGCCATTTCGGAAATCGGCAAGGACTACCGATGGGGAGGAGACACTCCCCAGACCGGCTTTGACTGCAGCGGCCTCATTCAATATGTGCTGGAGCAGGCTGGTGTGGACATTCCCAGAACTTCTTTTGCCCAGGCCGCTGCCCTGCCTTCCGTGCCCTTAAGTCGTATCCGCCCTGGTGATCTGGTGTTTTTCAATACCATGGGACAACCTTTTTCGCATGTAGGGATTTACATCGGTGGGCAACAGTTTGTCAGCGCACTGAACCGACGCCAGGGTGTCGCCGTGCAAAGCCTGCAAATCCCTTACTGGGCTGAACGTCTGGATGGTGTACGACGGCCCATGCCCAGAGAATTACTGGCCATGCGCGATAACTGAACACGTATCCGATCCAAATTTCAACAAGACAACGAGTGAGCACATGCACCTCAAATCCATCATCCGAAGCATTTTCAGTACCAGCATCATGGCTATCCTGCTTTCGGCCTGTGCCACCGAAGTCGGGCCTACTGGTACCGTCAGCAACCCTACCGCCCAGACCATGCCGGGTTCCAGCGCTTCAACTTCCACAACTCAGCCATTAACCGTCCAACAGGCGCAAAACATGCTCCCTGCTCCGCCGGTTTCCTGCGTACGGGATGTTTATTTTCCCAATTTCCCTCAGCAATACCAACGGCAACTCCAGGAAATTGCCTGTCATTTACAGATAAACGATGGCCTGCCGGCCAGTTATGTCATTCCAGCCATGCAAAACGCCCGCTTCAATGCCCGCGCCGTAACGCTGATGACCCCGCCGCCACCCAGCCAGCAGCCCTCAGCCCCGTATCCGTGGTGGCGCTATCGAGACCGTTTTCTGCATCCTGACCGGATTAACCGGGGATTGCAGTTCTGGAATGCGCACAGTGCCCTGCTTGAGCAGGTCAGCCAGAAATACGGGGTTCCCGGATCGATTTTGATGGGTATTCTCAATATTGAAACTGGCTTTGGTTCCTTCATGGGGAACTTTTCGGTACTGAACAGCAACCTTAGCCTCTCACTGGCTTTGCCGGGGCGCCGCCGGTTTTTTCTGCATGAAACTGCTGAAACCCTGAAATTGGCCCAAAAGCTGGGGGTGTCACCAGCAACCCTGATGGGTTCTGAAGCCGGGGCCATGGGGATGTCGCAATTCCTGGCCAGCAGTTATTTGCGTTACGGCATTGTCTGGAATGATCCTCCTGGCGGTCCTCTGCCCAATCTCTGGCAATCTCCCGCCGATGTGCTGGCCTCTACGGCCAATTTCTTTCTGGGCCATGGTTGGCAGCCAGGGCAACCGGTCATGGCCAGAGTGGCGGGTTCAGGCGGGATCGACACTGCCGCCTTCCTGCACGGCAAGCATCCCTTGGGGCAGCTTCTGGCCGCCGGGATTCAGCCGGAAGAACCCGCATCCTTGCCTGCTGACACCCCCGTTGGCCTGCTCCGCCTGCAAACTGCCGAAGGTCCTACACTGTTTATTGCCTACCCCAACTTCTACGCCATCATGGGCTACAATCCCAGCGTGTATTATTCAGCCACTGTCTGGGCTTATTCCCGAGCCATTCAACGGGCACTGGATGGCTGAAGCCGAAAACGGCACAGGACCAACCAACGGGACAATTGCCTCACGCCAGCGCCCCCGTGTTAAGATGAGGCACCCCTAATATCAGGTCATGAGGTCGGGTGTGCCATCACAACACGCTGCAAAACCAGTGGTCGATCAAATTATCAGTGCGCGCTGGGTCATTCCGGTGCGTCCCCGCGTACTGCTGCACCATCATGCACTGGCCATCCAGCAGGGGCGCATTGTCGCTATCGGTCCCCGGGACGAAATTCATGCGGCATATAGCGCAGCAGAAAACACGGCACTGGAGCAGCATGTGTTGATGCCCGGTTTCGTCAATGCCCATACGCATGCAGCCATGACCTTGATGCGCGGGCTCGCCGATGACCTGCCCCTGATGACTTGGCTGAACGAACACATCTGGCCCGTGGAAGGACGTTTTGTCAGCCCGGAATTTGTCAGCATGGGTACGGAACTGGCCATCGCAGAAATGCTGCGTGGCGGAACCACCACTTTCAATGATATGTATTTTTTTCCCGAAGCCGCCGCCCGGAGTGCTCAGAACATGGGTATGCGTGCCCACATCGGGCATGTCATCATCGATTTCCCCACGGCTTATGCCGCAAATGCCGATGCCTGCCTGCAAGCGGCCGCTGATCTTCTCCCCCGCCTGCAGCAAATGCCGCTGATCCGCCAAAGTCTCGCACCCCATGCACCTTATACCGTTGCTGACGCCGGTTTACGGGGTACCAGAGAACTGGCTGAAGCCGAACAACTGCCCGTCCACATGCATGTCCATGAAACCGCTCATGAGGTGGAAGAAAGTCTCGCTCAGCATGGTCGGCGTCCCCTTGCGCGGCTCGCGGAGCTGGGTCTTTTGAATCCGCGTTTTCTGGCGGTACACATGACCCAACTGGACGCTGATGACTTGACGATTTGTCGGGATAGCGGGCTGCACATCGCCCACTGCCCGGAATCCAATCTTAAACTCGGTTCCGGCATCGCCCCCGTGGCCCGTATTCGTGAGCAGGGTATCGGGGTGGCCATCGGTACGGATGGTGCTGCCAGCAATAACGATCTCGACATGCTCGGTGAACTGCGCACTGCGGCCTTGCTGGCCAAAGGTTTCAGCGGCGATCCGACGGCCTTCCCGGCCTGGGAAGTTCTGGAAGCAGCTACTTTGGGAGGTGCCGAAGCCATCGGCTGGGGAGACCTGACCGGCAGCCTGGAACCCGGCAAGGCTGCGGATTGCATTGCCATTTCCCTCGACCACCCGGCCACCTTTCCGGTCTATGACCCGGTCTCTCAGGTCGCTTACTGTGCCGGACGTGATCAGATTACCCACGTCTGGGTGGATGGCCAAATCCGTATTCGTCAGGGTCAGGCGGTGGATTGGGAAGAGCAGGCATTATTCAGCCGCGCGCAAACATGGGTTAAGCGCATTCGCGACAAGGATCAAAATACATGAACATGGATCAGGCCGAAGTCAGCAAATTTGATGCGCTCGCCAGCACCTGGTGGGACCCTGCCGGACCTTTCCGGACACTGCATGAAATCAATCCGTTGCGCGTGGACTTTATCGCCCGGGGCTGTCAGGGTTTGCGCGGTAAGCACGTTCTCGATGTGGGTACCGGTGGCGGTCTGCTGGCAGAAGCCATGGCCCGGCTGGGTGCTCACGTTACGGGCATTGATCTGGCGGCAGATGGCATTGCGGCGGCGCAGGCCCACGCCGAACTCGGGCGCTTGCAAGTGCAGTACCGCAGGGTGGCTGTAGAGGAGCTGGCCGAGGAACAGCCCGGGTCCTACGATGTCGTGACCTGCATGGAAATGCTGGAGCATGTCCCTGATCCTGCTGGCATTGTTGCCGCCTGTGCAAAACTGCTGAAGCCCGGCGGCAATGCTTTTTTTGCGACTCTCAATCGCCATCCCAAAAGTTACCTCCTGGCTATTGTGGGTGCCGAGTATGTGTTGGGTTTGTTGCCACGCGGCACCCACGATTATCAAAAATTCATTCGTCCCAGCGAACTCATTGCCATGACCCGCAAGGCACAGTTACAGAGCCTTACATTAAAGGGCATGCATTATGATCCCATCCGTCATTTGGCGCGCCTGAATGATGACGTGACCGTGAATTACCTCCTGCACACCCGAAAATGACCCAATTTGGCGCAGTACTTTTCGATCTCGATGGTACCCTGGTAGATACAGCCCCGGATCTGGCGGCGGCGGCCAACCGGCTGCGTGAAAGTCGCGGACTATCTGCCCTGCCCTTGGCTGACCTGCGCCCGGCAGCCTCCCAGGGCGCACGTGGACTTTTGCGGGTCGCGTTTGGACTGCAACCTGAAGACCGTGAATTTCCGGTCCTGCGGGAAATATTTCTGGAAGACTATTTGTCGCGGATTTGTGAACAGAGCACCCTGTTTCCCGGCATGGTGCAGGTTCTTCACTGGCTGGATGAAAGCAAAACCCCCTGGGGGATCGTCACCAACAAACCGGGGTTTCTGACCACGCCCCTAGTGGCGGCACTGGCGTTGCCGGTGGCCCCCGGAGTCGTCGTGAGTGGCGATACCACCGCCCGTGCCAAGCCCGATCCTTTGCCAGTTCGCCATGCCTTGCAGCAACTGGACGCCGAAAACACACAAAGCCTCATGATTGGCGATGATCATCGCGACATACTGGCGGGCCGCGCGGCGGGTACGCAGTGTTGGGCAGCTGGCTGGGGTTATGTGGAGGCGCAACATCCCCCGGAAAACTGGGAGGCTGATCAAATCATTACCCGTAGTGAATTACTGCAGCCCGCCCTTTTCCATGTCCACACCGCCCAATGAAACCGGATGCTGTTGGCTTCGGGTGATTTGCAACAGCGCGGCGGAAAGAATCAATACGCCGCCCAGCACTTCCAGCAAGCCGGGCTTTTCCCCTGCCAAGCACCAGGCAGACAGTGCCCCGACAATCACCTCAAAGGGCATGATCACGGCAGACACACTGACCGGCATGCGCGCCACCCCGTACTGAATGGCTATTGTTGCACCGGCAATCCAGAGCCAGGAAAACCCCAGTAAATAGGGATATTGCATTGGGGAAAGACTGGGCCAGGGTTGGAACCAGACAAAAGGCAGCGCCAACAGGACACAGCCCCACCACACCGAAGTGGCACGATGCATATCTCCCAGCGACTCATCGGCACGCAGCACCACGTTGCTCAGGGCAAAAGCAAAACCCGAGGAAATGGACAAAAGATCGTTGGTACTCAGATCACTTACAGAAAAGCCCTGACCATGACTGACAACCAGCGCCGACCCGCCAACCGCCA
The DNA here is from genome assembly GCF_057473445.1 of Acidithiobacillus sp. TH-A36. Taxonomy (NCBI): domain Bacteria; kingdom Pseudomonadati; phylum Pseudomonadota; class Acidithiobacillia; order Acidithiobacillales; family Acidithiobacillaceae; genus Acidithiobacillus; species Acidithiobacillus sp. TH-A36. The sequence goes on from NZ_JBYCKP010000699.1 coordinate 10,939, forward strand.
GGGCGGCAGCCAAAGCACCACGCCACCCCACTGCTTCCCGCAAAAAAATCCGGGCGGCAAAAATTGCCCAGACCGGCGAAAGATAAAAAAGCAAAAGGATGCGGACTACTTCACCATGGACCAGTGCCAGCATAAAAGCCACATTGGTCCAGCCCCCAAAAACCAGCAGTCCGATCAGGGTCCAATGATGCCCCCGCAAATCCCCGCGACGCTTCCAGGACCACCATCCTGCCGGCAGGGCCAGCAGCAGATAGATGGCCAGAATCAGCCAGGCACCATGCAGCCCCGCCGCATTAAAGTAGCGCAAAGGCAGCCACAGCACGCCCCACAGGCTGGAACCGATAAGTAATGCCATAATCGGCAAGTTCTGGATGATAATACGTGGCATCAGTCTGCTGAGAACCTGTCCCAAGGAGAATTTCGGAAAGAATTTTTCGGATTATATCGGGATTGGCAAGCTGCGTCTCAGTTCCTCCGTCGCTGATCAGGGCTTGTCATAAACGCCATCCATGCCCCAGAATCAAAACCTATGACAACACATTCCATGAATCCATTATTGGACACCCTGCAGGCGTATCCCTTTGAGCGGCTGCGGCAGTTACTGGCCGGACTGACACCTCCAGACCGGGAACTGATAGATTTTTCCATTGGCGAGCCGCGCCATCCGGCACCGGGAATTGTCAGTGAAGCAATTATTGAGCATCTGCATGGTTTGACGGAATATCCCAAGGTGTTGGGTGAACTGCACCTGCGTCAGGCGATTGCCCAATGGGCCAGCCAACGCTTTCATTTGCCGCCCGGTTTTCTGAACCCCGAATCCCAGGTCATTCCTGCCAATGGCAGTCGTGAGGCACTGTTCAGTATCGCCCAGGCCGTGTTACCCGCCTGCGCAAAACCTCAGCCGCTGGTGTTGCTGCCCAATCCCTTTTATCAGATTTACGAGGGTGCGGCTCTGCTGGCCGGAGCAGAACCCTATTATCTGAATTGTGGCACGAATGGTCAGCCCGATTTTAAAGCGATTGATGAAACCGTTTGGGCACGCTGTGCCCTGCTCTATATCAATTCGCCCCATAATCCCACAGGGGCGACACTGTCTTGCGCAACCCTGCAGTGGCTTATTGAGAAATCCCGTCAACATGGATTCGTACTGGCAGCAGACGAATGTTACAGTGAATTGTACACCGGCGTAGAAGCCCCCGCTGGCATTCTTGAAGCCGCCGCACAAACCGGCAGTCTGGATAATGTGCTGGCTTTTCACAGTCTTTCCAAGCGTTCCAGCATTCCCGGCGCGCGCAGCGGCTTTGTAGCTGGTGATGCCAAAATACTCAAGGCTTTTGTCCTGTATCGGACCTATCTGGGTGCGGCAATGCCACCTTTTATTCAGGCAGCATCCATCAGTGCCTGGCAGGATGAAACCCATGTCATCCAGACCCGGGCCAGTTATGCACAAAAATTTGCCGCAGCCCGGACTATTCTCGGCAAGCATCTACCCGTAGAAATCCCGGCTGGTGGCTTTTATCTCTGGCCGCAGGTCGGAAATGGTGAAGCCTTTGTGAAGGCCCTGTTTGCCGAAGAACATGTACGCTGTCTGCCGGGATCTTATTTATCCCGGCAGGCGCAGGGCTGTCATCCCGGACAGGACCGGGTGCGCATTGCCCTGGTCGGCAGTCATGAGGACTGCGTCGAAGGACTGGAGCGGATTCGGCATTTTCTGGAAACCCATCCATTATCCGCATTTTCCATTTGAACCATTTGTGAAGGAGTTTTCGTGAGCCAGAGTCTAGAAACCATTATTGATGCTGCCTGGGAAAATCGGGCGGAGATTTCACCCAAGCAGGCCCCCGCCGATCTGCGTGATGCCGTTCACCAGACCATTGAAGGTCTGGATAAAGGCGTGCTTCGGGTTGCCGAAAAGCGTCATGGCGAATGGGTGACCCATCAGTGGATCAAAAAAGCCGTGCTTCTGTCTTTTCGCCTCC
>NZ_JBYCKP010000700.1:0-1532 GCF_057473445.1 Acidithiobacillus sp. TH-A36
TGTCCTTTATCGCTCCGTTATTCCCATGACGGAGCGCGTCATTAAAAAATGCGATATTTGGAGGTTGGCTTGCAAAAAAGAAACGCTTTCATGTTACGATGCGGAATCCCTAGATCCATACATTTGGTAGCCACTTTATGCCCATTTCTACATTAAAAAAGCGTCCCCTTTCCGAAGAGGTCCTTTCACAACACCCTCTGGTCATCATCCCCATTGGGGTCACGGCTTCCGGGAAAAGCACCTGGGCGCAGCAGATGCAAAAGAAGTACAGCACACTGAATATAGCGATTATTCCTACACCTGAAGCGTCCGTCCGGAATCAGGCGGAATGGCGCAGCGCCCTGAAAGCCGCCAGGCATCACGCCGTCATGATACTGGACGGCAAAAACCTGGAGGATGCCCAGCTCCGCGAGGACCTCCAGACACTCAAAGGCTTGGGCATTCTGGATGTGGTCATCCAATACTTTCCCCCTGAAAGCCTGTTTGTGCTGCTTTCCAGAAACAAGGGAATAGGTGGCGAACTAATCCGCCATGAACTGCAGATGATCCATAGTCAGACGCATTATCTGGACCTGCTGGAAAGCGAGGGATATGCGGATGCCTGAAAGGTCTACCCATTGCCAAAAATGCCCGGCGCTTTGTCGGTCGCGTACCCAGATAGTGGCGCCGGATTTGCCGGAGGTTGGACGGCCTTGTCGTGTTCTTGTGGTCGGTGAGGCCCCTGGAGCCGACGAAGACGCCCAAGGGAAAGGCTTTGTGGGGCGCGCTGGGCGGACATTGCACACGCTCCTGGAAGCGCATGGTTTGTGTCGTGGGCTGGACTACGGTTGCGCGAACATCGTTCGTTGCCGTCCGCCGGAGAATCGCAAGCCTACAACAATAGAAATCGGGCATTGCCTGCCTTATCTGGCGGAGACTATGGAACGGGCTCAACCGCAAGCCGTGCTGACCGTTGGCGAAACCGCCACGCGGGCGATTACCGGAATTCGGGGTTTGTCGGAGAATATGCGGTTTCTGGCGGAACATGGGCAGGACCCGAAGCGGGCGGAGATGCTCTATCCACCGGAAATCCGCCGCGTATGGCCGGAGGGCACGCGGTTGTTTCCCATGCCGCACACATCGCCTTTAGCCTGGAACCGCAACGCCCCGGATGGGCGTAAATGGGCGGTGGTCGGTGTCGAACAGGTGCAGCGCCTGGTGGATGTGCTTTAGAATCTTTTGGGAACCTAAAACAACAAGGATTTGAACAATGCAACTATTTCTGAGCAAAGAAGAGCTCTGCAAAACCGGCAAGGTCTTTTGTGAGGACTGCCAGCATTTTGAACCGGGTTCCACCCCGAGCGGCCTGGGTTTTTGCGCGCTCACCAAAAACCGGCAGGTGCGGGTGGAAGAAACGGGCAAAACCGTCCCCGACCGCCAGGGCTTGCCGCCGGACACCAACCCGGATCATGGCTATGCGGCGTGCTTTCCTATGGCACCCAGAGTGTGCGGCAAATTTCAGGAAAAGCCGGCCGCCATCGCGTGATAAGGTA
>NZ_JBYCKP010000701.1:0-5064 GCF_057473445.1 Acidithiobacillus sp. TH-A36
GACCACCTGGGGATAAAATGGCGGTGACCAGAATGTACGCTTTTCGGGGGTGCCCACGATCAGCGGAATCACTGCCCACGATCGCCGGAATACGCAGCCAGGTCTATTTCCTCCGGCCACGTCACCGCGCCATGTTCCAGGCCCACAGCACTAAACACCTTGGGCTCTGCAAGGCACCCAAAAACGCCTGCGCCTGGACTATGAATCAGAGCATCCATCCAGACCTCGCCTTCCGTACCGTCCACAAAGCGGACATACAGCCGATATCCGTCGAGTGCGCGTACGGATACCACCCGCCACGGGGCTTTCGGGGAGATCGGTGGTACTGGGGTAGCGGATGAATCTTTTTGAGCGACTGGTTGTGTGTGTGCATAGCTCCCAATTCTCCATGAGTTCGGTCCGATGTTCCTGTGCCCATTCCAACACTAACGCCTGCGCCCGCCTGGGCATTTCGCCCTGGAGAATTTCCAGGGTACGAATATTGATGAGCAGTTCATACTCCCCGTACAGGGCATGAAAATGTGGTGGGGCATGATCCTGCCAGAACATCTGAATCAAGATCCCGTAAAACATGCTAATAGTGGGCCTGTAAAAAATCCTTTCTGATCGCAGTGATAGCCCATCATCGCTGCTTTTCGACGACCAAGCTACCCACTCACTGCAACGAGCAGCCTCTATGTTTGGGCTTACATCCCCAATAAGGGGCGTAAAAAACCTGGCGAATGACAAACCCTACCGCACAGGTTTTCGATTGCAGGCTGCTACGCGCTACACACCTGCCAGCTTATTCAGCAATGCGGTGTACCAAATAGGCGATGAATGGATGTTGGCATAGAGATAATCCGTCCCCTGATAACGGAACAGCATGGTCGGATACACAACCGCCTCGCCACTGCTGGCATAGGTATGCCCGATGGCATAGGCCAGGCGGTCGTTGACATGGACCAGATGACGGGCGGTCGCATCCCCGTGCATGGGCGCGATTCCCCCCACTTCCGGGCTGTAAGAAAAATCATTGTAGTCCTGGGCCAGCGTGTTTTCGGCCATCTCTCCCACACCGGCACCCGATGCACCGGCCACACGGGAGGACAGGATCGCCTCAGCCCGTCCGGCACTTCCGGCATCGAGGCCTGTCACCATGGCATGGATGACGATCTGGCCAGCATCCGCATATTTTTCTGCCTGCAGGAAAAAGTCATGGGAAAGCGTACAGTCCGGGTCCATGATGACCCAGAGATTGGGGACATGCTGACCCTGTGATCGTTCTTCCGCAATCTTGACCGCGCCCTGGGCATCGCCCATGAAAAAACTCACTGCATGGCGGGTAGCAAACTGATAGTTGGCCTCAGACACCGTATAGAGCCCCCCGTGCGCGTCGCCAGGAACCAGACTTTGTGTGGGGATTGGGGCTACGGATGGCCACAAGCGATAAGTTTCCACGATGTACTTCTGCCACTGCGCGGGGGACAGATACGGTAGCTGCCGGTTATTGCGGCTTACTTCAAATTTGGTGTAGTGCCCGGCATTACCGATGGTCTCTATAATCGGATCGTTCACCGCAATAAAGCTGCGGGTCGGCATGGCAAACTGGATGTAATTCGGATTATTCAAATGCGTTTGTTCTCTGGGCAGAATGGAAAATCCCAGTTGCGATTGCAGAATGGCATTGTCCGATGCCTCAGTGGATTGCGGATGTACCGCAGATTGCGGCGTGCAGGTATCTCCTGGAGGACAGATCGGTGCGGAGGCCTGGGGCGTACAGCTGTATCCGGGTGGGCAGCTTCCGGTGTTCTGTGACGCGGGTTGCGGCGTTGTCGGTGTGATTTCCTGCCCCGCTGCCTGCAAGTCGTTGGCCACCTGCCCTGCTGCATACACACTGTTGGGCACGTTCACGCCCGAATCATCGGCGGCATTGGCCACGTCATTGATGGCACCGAGCAGTCCGGCATGCGCCAGTGGCGTCCAGAGAACAGCACTGCCAAGAAGCAGGGTTGCGGCAAGCTGCAGGGATAAACGCTGTGATTTACGCGAATTTTTCATTCATCTTTCTCCTGATTTGCGGTTACATCCGGTAATTCTATGGATAGAATCAGCAACATCGCAGAGAAGATCAAGAAAATTCCCAGCCTCGAAAAGCGTCATGCTCTTAAATGATCCTTATCGCGCTCACTCCAACGCCATACGAACCGGCAAGATTTAGTCCAAATCCGTTGCGATGGCAAAATCTCACAAACGAGCGTTTAGGTAGTTGTCGTTGTTACAGTAACAGACGTTCCGCTGTAACGGATTGTCCAATGACCAATCTATCGCTTTTCGGGAGTGACTTTATCTGGCAATACCGAGAAATGCGGACACGGGTGGGATTTCACCCAATATGGGCAGTCCATGATGATCCTTACTCAACGCTCTTGATCCCAAGGACTGAGGCTTTCAGTTATCCCGTTGTAATACATGAGACAAGTAAAGTTATGCGGAAGCTTGCCCACAGAATATGTGGATAAGCTCCCGCAAGAGGGCGCTCCGGGTTAACCAATCGCGGTCAAGAACGATGCGGCGTATAAACCATTAACAAATGCTTATTGGGGCCGTAAACATTGACCCGCGTGCCAACCGCTCTCACTTCTGTTCTGTCGGCCCCATTCACAAACATATAAATGCGTACATATAGCGACTGGTTCTTGGCTACAAAAGTTTCAATCTTCTTGGCCAGTGCTGTGTTTTTGACGGGCAGAAACGAAAAATCTTCATGATTGAGGAGCGTAGCGCTATAAACGGGGTAACCATCTCCGTTTGGGAAATACATGGTTCCACCACTCAAAAGTAAGGCGAACGCAACTTTGAAACCATGCTTCTTAAAGGAATAATTGCGCAGGGTCATTGTCAGCTTGGGCGTGTAAACATACGGATGACGGCGGATTTCCGCCAACCGCTTATCCATCACTGGCTTGAGTTTTTTGAGCATTTCCTGTTTCTTGAAGACATCTTTTTGGGTGGCATATTTCGCATACAGGATGCTGGCGATCTGGTTATCGCTGAGTTTATGGTCATGGGCAACATATTGTTCGGCCATTTGTTCATTCTTTACCAGGGGTACATAGTCCTTGATGGGCGTGTTCCAATCGGGCATTGGCCCAATAATTTTTTTATGGACTGGGGCACTCACCGTGAGCCGGTGAAACTTGGCATCACCGAACGCATTCAAGGCATTGGCAACGGGACTGTTCGCCCCGGTTTGTTGGGCAGATTGCGTTGTTGCTGAGGATGCGGTTGCATTGTTGTCGCCATGATGGGATGACCCACAACCCGCCATCCCCAGGGCGAGCCCCAGAACGGCGAATGAAGTCATAGAGCGGAGTTGCGGTTTGTTCACAGTATTGTTCTCCTTTTCTTCAGACAGGGTTAGCAGTGGCTTTGTTGGCCTGGTAACGACGAAAACCCATGATCGCCAGGTAAATCGCCACAAAGAAGGTCAGCCAGAACCACAGGGTAATGCTGTTAAAGGCATGGCTACTCACGGAGGAACCCATCCGGGCATCGAATGCGCCGGCCAGACCGGAAAGGGCAGAAACAGCCGAATACAGGTTGTAGATGCCAATGAACGTCACGATCAAGGGCAGGGTATAGGCCAGAGGTGCCGCCGGGTGCCGCCAGAAGACCGGAACAGCGATGCTCAGGATGGCCAGCATAACCAGCAAAAACCCGAAGCCACCATTCATACCGCTGGAGTTGGCCAGCGTCTCCCAGGACAAACCATTGACCAGACCGGGCAACGTAATCGGCACGTCACGGACCACGTCCGCAAAAAGTGCGAATACTGCAAATACCCCATAGGCGATGGTGACGGGCCTCCCTGCATCCCTGTAGGTGTTTTCTGCGATATTCTTGGCCTGACCCAACCAGATCCGGCCTTTTTCTTCCAGCATCTGGGTGGTATCCACCCGCGTCACAGCAACCGCATCGGTGCCTTGCACGGTAAACTCCACACTCTGGCCGGGGGCGGGAGGTTGATCGCTTTTCCACTGGTCGAGACGAAAGGGATATTGGGTTCCCTGACTGCTGATAACACCCTCTTGTCCGGTGAAACTCAAAATGGTTCCGCGCATGGTTTTCTCCGGATTTATTGGGGTGTGCAGGTGTAACCAGGCGGGCAGGGCGGGGGTGGCGTATTCGGTGCGGCCGACTGCGCCGAACCACTGTGACCCACAGCGTATCCCGCCAGTCCACCGACGCCGGCACCAATGGCCGCACCCGCCAGAGGGCTTCCGGTCTGATTGCCGATCACGGCACCCGCTACTGCGCCCAGTACCGCACCGCCCGCCGTGTCTGTGGTAGTGCTGCTAGGGGTCGAGTAGCCAGGCTGAGTGTATCCATAAGGGGAACCATAAGGGCTGTTTGCGCAACCAGCCAAAGCCACGCTACCTAGCAGCATGGATGAAACCAGCAAAGTGCGTATCATTGTTAATATCCTCAATGGCGCTCAAAAAATGCTGTTGATGAGATCGTCACCGATCCCGAAACCGGCGCCCATCATGAGCATCTGTCCAAAACCGGAATGTTCGAGACTGTTCAGGAAACCGCCGCCCTGTTGCTGCGGGTAGCCTTGCAGCTGGCCTACCTGGGGTGTTTGCGGATAACCGGGCTGCCAGGCTGGATTATTCTGCTGCATGCTGGCCACATCGTTCTGAACGGCCTGGTGCATGGCCTGCATGAGCGTCATCATCTGCTGCTGCTCGGTCTGGATGTTCAGGGCCAGCTCCTTGAGATCCAGCAGCCATTCGCGGGCGTCCTGGTTGCCGCCATCCGCTGCCGTCTTGAGTTTTCCGGCAAGCGTCTGCAGGGCCTGCATGACCCCCTGATTTTCCTGCTGCAACTGGTTATATTGCTGTTCTACGGTTTGCAAGTTCATATTCCATTTCTCCTTTGGTTTGATTACTGACTGAGAGCCTCTACCCACTTCGCTGCACCTTATCCGCTCACTCGACCCGCCACGAGATGCTGCTGCATCGTTTGCGCCTGTCGCAAAAGCGTCTGTGTGGGCTCCCAATAACTCTGGCACATTTCCCT
>NZ_JBYCKP010000702.1:0-13118 GCF_057473445.1 Acidithiobacillus sp. TH-A36
GACCACCTGGGGATAAAATGGCGGTGACCAGAATGTACGCTTTTCGGGGGTGCCCACGATCAGCGGAATCACTGCCCACGATCGCCGGAATACGCAGACAGACACATTGTGATTGAACTGTAACGAGTTGGGCTGCAACAAACCGAGAAAATGCAGCTTTTGGAACATGTGGACAGATGGTGAGCCCAATTAAATGATTGGCAGAACTAGCACAATGTAGTACGTGCTTGGACTGCAACCGTCTACTATGCGTCTACCAGCAACGAAAAAGGCACCTAGCAAAAAACGCTAAGTGCCTGTTTTATTTGGTGGGTTGTGAGGGGATCGAACCCACGACCCGCTGATTAAGAGTCAGCTGCTCTACCAACTGAGCTAACAACCCAAGGAAAACGCATTATAAGGATTTAGGGAAGGAAGGCAAGAGCCGTTAATAAATCTAATGAGCCACGCGTTGACGGAGACGGATGACGACCTCGACATTTTCCACTTCAGTTTCAGCGGGTATGTCAGGAAGCTTGCTGATTTGCAGGGAACTTGCAGGAATATCCTGTAATTGGCCGGTATCCACATGATAGAAGTGGTGGTGCATGGACACATTGGGATCGTAGAAGACCTTACCTGGTTCTACAATGACTTCACGAACCAAGGAGTGATCTGCAAATAAACCTAGTGTATTGTACACCGTAGCCTTGGAGACCACGGGATAATCAGCATTGACCCGCTGCATAATTTCTTCAGCAGAAAGATGGGCACACGAAGAGAAGAGGGCGTAGCCAATCTCCACACGCTGGCTGGTGGGATTAACGCCTGCATCTCGTAACGTTTCCAAAACACGCTGCTTATTCCAATCCTGATTGTCCATGTATGGTCCCTCTATAATTCTAAACTTGTTATAATTCTAGCTCTATCCAGTGATCAGGGGAAGACCTGGCTCTCATTTTGATAATGTGTTGCCGGATTATAAGGGGTAGTATCAATGGGGGGTGCCTTGTTGGTGAGCAGGCAAGTGAGTATTTCAGCTGTTGCCGGCGCATTGGTGAGGCCATAACGAAAATGACCGGCAGCAACATACAGGCCGTTCCAGCCGGGCAGGGGGCCTATATAGGGAACACTCTCCGGGCTGCCCGGTCGCAGCCCCGACCATTGTCTGATAATGCTGGAGCTAGTTAAACCAGAAAGCTGGTCACGCGCAAAATTCCACAATATTTGTCGTGCTAACGGCGTAACGGACTTGTCAAATTGCACGTTTTCACTGGTGCTGCCAGCTAGAATGAGACCATCCTGTCTTTGTACCAGGTAGTGATTATCTTGCATTACCATGGAATCGAGCATGCCTGGAGACCCTTGCAGTAGCAGCATTTGGCCACGTACCGGATAAATTTGTAGATGAATATCAATTTGCTCAAGTAATTTTCCGGTCCATGCCCCGGCTGTCACTATAGCCTTGTCTGAAGCTAAAAACCCCTGTTTACTTTCCACGCCGAGCAGTTGTTCGTTTTTATGTCTAAAGCCCGTGATTTCAGTATGTTCAAGTAATTTAATATCAAGCTGTCGACAGCGTTCGGCCAGGGCGGATAGCAGGCGGGGATTCCGCACTTGTGCTACTTCAGGGCACCAGAGGTTTTTTGGGGTTATAGCTTTGCCGCCAGAGATTTGCCAGTTCAGGCCCCAATTTTGTCCCCAATGGCCGATATCATCTGGTAAAACTTCATTTTCTCCGTCAATAATACGCAATCCAGATAGGGTCCACTGAGGATCAATATTGGTGAGAGAAGCTAACTCTGAAGAAAGAGCACGATGAAGTGACATACTATAAAATGACAGCCGAAGTAATTCTGGAGGATAATGCCAAGGATAAAGAGGACTGAGTATTCCACCACCAGCCCAGGATGCCTCCCGGCCAATTTGTCCCTGGTCCACAATGGTTACGGCAAAACCTGCCTCAGCAAGCCGAACGGCGGCAAGCATTCCAATGACTCCAGCCCCGATCAGGACGATGCTTTCTCGTTTTTTTAGCACCAAAAAGGCTCCATGATGATTTAAAAATCTATCCGATAAAATATGTTCGCACCATTCTGGGTGCCATTTTCAGTTTGTAATTCGATATGCTTACTCACCCGATAACGCAATCTGGCAACTGTTCCGTTTCCCATCACCGATTGTCCTACGCTCAGATATAAATCTGGTGTCAGATAATGCCCCAAGGTAACCATGGCTCCAGACAAACCTTGTTGACCGTTAGAAGTTACGCCAACATCAATACCACTATTACTCAGACTATTTCCGAAAAGCGCTGCACGACTGGCAGAAAAGAGGGTGCCTGCCGCAGCCGAAAGTAATTCATCCTGATTACCCAGACCACTTGAAGGTGTGCCGAGAAGCAGATAAGACAAAATATCGGCCTGAGACATGGATGGACTGGAATAAAGATTCACTTGTGGTACCTGTAAAGTCCCTGTAACCTGAACACCAGCTTTCACCGGCGTATTATCCACGGCAAAACTGTCAGAGTTTTTGATGGTGCGTACCGCGAGTACATCCAGATTAGCCTGATTGGCTGCCCCATGGAAGTTGATAGAGCCTCGTTCAAAATCCAGGCTATGACCATAAATATCATAATGACCATTTACCATGCGCAATATTCCTTTAACAACAGGACTATGTCCATCCTGCATCCTGACATCCAGTGCCCCAATCAAATCGGCTCGTAAGCCACTGATAAAAACTTTAGCATCATTGCCTAGAGTGACCTGCAAATTCACACTTAGAGCAGGGCCTGCATTATTTTTCTTGATATTTTTAACAAAAACCACATCACTGGAAGGTTTTGGTCCGTTAAAATCTGTACCAAGAATACGCAGGCGATTCGTATGAATGGCACCCCCAATATTTATTTTTTGTAAGGTTCCATCAATATGAAGATTGGGGCTAACGGCCGCCTGTACTTGAGGAAGATTCAAGGCCGTAAATTCATGGCCAGCTATGCTCAAGGCAAAATGTGTTTCGGGTCGCATGTAGATGGCACCGTTTCCTGAAATACGACCTGTTCCCGAAGTTGCGTGCATGTCACTGATTTGCAACTCTTGACCATTGCCTAGCAGTTTGGCCCCAACATCTTGTAAATCGAGCCCGGCTTGCGGAACATACAAGCCAAGACCTTGTAACTCAGCAGTGCCGTGCCATTTGGGATCTGCCCATGTTCCGGTGAGATCTCCTTCTATATTGCCACTACCTTGGGCACGCATTTTCAGAGTTCCAATGGGCAAAGCCGCAAAAAGAGGAGCGCCCAGTTTTGCCTGAACGGTCGCTTGAAGTGCCGCTTGCTCATTCCATCGCCAGGGCAGGGAGAGGGTAACCGGACTATGCAGGTAAATTTGCGCAGAGCCCCAATTTTTTGGCAATACCAGGCGAGATGTTAAGGTTAGATTTTTGGGTTGCCAACGCACCTGGCCGCTGAACTTCTGCAAATCAATGGATTGAGATACGTTATCAGATAACCAGTGCAACTGGGTTTTCTCAAAATCCCAGTTACCCTCAGCATGACAGACACCATGACATTGTGCCTGTAAATGGGTGTTTAAATATCCATCAAGAGATATATCATTATTTTTTTGGTTAAAATCCAACGGAAGAGATAAAATATTCAAATTTAAACTCGCCAGGTTTTGCGCTGGGTTAAAAAGTCCTTGAGCGCTGATCTTTGATCCATGAGTATCATTGAATACGAGTGGGCTGATTCGAATGACACCGGAATTCCAGGATAAGTTCGAAGGATGCTCCAGTTGCCAAAGTCCGAGGCGCTTGCTTTGAAAATGGCTTTGGTTTAATAACAGATTCCATGTTGAATGAGAATGTTTGACCAAACTAAGTAGAGTAAATTGATTACCACCTGCTTGCCCTTCAATATCCATTCCAAATTGCGCCAAAGTGCCATGAGCTTGTGAATGCAGGTTGATCAGATATTTTTTGTATTCTGCACCTTCCATCTGCAGATTGGCTTGCAGGCTATCATCAGTAAGAAGAGAGGCTTGGGCATCAACTTTTCGAATTGCAATCCCCGAGTAAAGCAGTTTTTGGGCATGAGCTTTTATACTACCAACCCAGTTATGATCAGACTGCGCAATCCATCCGTGGGCACTTGTTGAACCACGGGCATCAGGTGTTAACATTCGCCAATTTTCAACATTCAAAGAAAATGATAGATGTTTCTGCAAATTTCCAGAAGCATTGATGGTTAACCCTGGCCCACGAATATTCGCCTTTTGCAAATCCCACTGACTACCAGAGAATTTCAGATCTGCATTACCCACCAAATTGGTTTTATATATTTGACTAGGTAACACCTGCAATTGGAAGTGTCCATTCGTGCTTTTTTCTGCTTGCGCAGCATTTATGATCATATTACAGGACAACTGGCCGGGAACAGTAGGGAAAATAAGTTGATTTCGTAAACCTCTAATCCGCAATTCACCCTGAACACTTATCAACGGTTGCCAATCTATTTTTAATTTTGCAGGTAGCAGTTTCGCACCAAGCATGTTCCCCGTGTAATCATATTGTAGGCCGGTATTGCTACCTTCAAGATTCCCTTGAATACCACCAAATTTTGGCGATCCATTCACCGCAAATGCACCAATATAATGATTAATTTTCCCATGCAAGTGTATTTGCAATGACAAAGGACCGGTCGGTACAGACTTCGGTATATCTTTAACTACGATGTTGCTCAGTTTTCCATATACCGTAAAGTCACCAGCACTATTCTCTGGAAGATTTATTTTCCAGAAGCCGGTGGTAGTTTTGCTGAGAGATGGGTTTTTTAAGTCCATGGAATTCAATACAATTTGGTGCGGGGCAATCTGAATCAGGCTGCTGATGCTATTCAGTGAATTTTTCTGATTAAATATTAGCTTAATTGGGCCACCAAATGTATTGTCGCTTAATCCATGCCATGCGGCACTCCAAAAGAGGTTCGTATGTGCAGGGGAGGGCTCAATCCAGTCCCCCGTGGTGTTAAGGCTTCGTTTTTCCATTTGGACTTGCGCTGAAAATTTCAACTGACCAGCGGAAAGATGTGCTCTGAGTTCGTCAATATGAATATTTCCACGATTCCATGAGATATTTTTAAGCGTACCATCCGTTAATCTAAAAGTATTTTTCTGTCCTTGCCACACCTGTAATTTTTTAATAGTAGTTGGTCCAACACGTATTACGATGAATCGCGACCACAGCGGTAAGGCTGGCCAAGCAAGATTCAGATTACTGGGCTTTGAGGAAGATTTTGGTAAATGTAGTTGAGCATTAACAATTTTAAGGTCTGCAACATCCAGCTCTCCCCATAATAAATGACTAGGATGCAATGCCCACTGCAACTTTTGAGCGGTAAATCGGGAAGATCCGCCGTACCAGTTCAGCTCTGATATTTTCAAACCATCCATTAAATTTCCACTGATTTTTTTTGTACTTAAATGTGAAACTTGAGCCAATGCCCAGCATGCACCGTTATTGGTATTCAACAACCAAAATAGGGCAGAAACAATAATCCATACCGTACAGATAAAAAATAAAATGGCCAGGTTTCTGAAGCGCATCACAGGCTAAATCCCACTGAAAAAGCAATCCGTACAGCCGGAGCCTTAGGATTCACTAAGGGATGTGCCAGATCAAAATGAATGGGTCCCACTGGAGAATACCAACGGAAACCAAGTCCTACATCCTGAAGTATGTGCACATTCGAGAAGCTGTTAAAAGCATTGCCCGCATCATAAAAAACAACAACCGCCCAATTTTTGCTGACAAAACGTTGAATATTAAAGCCAGCCACTGCCAGCATTCTGCCACCTTCGACTGCGCCATCGCTATCTACCGGACCCTGTGACTGAAAGGCGTAACCGGGTAGACTGTTTTGTCCACCTGCAAAAAAACGCAAGTTAGGCGGTAAAACACTAATGGGGCCATTCAACCACATCGCACCCACTTTGGCTCTTGTACCTATGACCCATTGCCGGTTAATACGTACATTCCAGCTTCCACGGGCACTGAATCGTACAAAATTAGCGGTGCTCCCCCATACTTTACTGGCGCCTTCGGCGCGAGCCGTCAGCGAGTAACCGGATATAGGTCTTAATATATTGCGAAAATCCTGAATTGTATATTGTAGGGAAGGGTAAATATAAAAACTGTTATTCACTTCATCTGCGACCGTATAGTTAGCTTGTTCCAAATTAACCAGGGCTTCCAGTGTGGTGGTTTTATTGCGGCTATTGTCATCACGCAATGACCACTGTCGCCCAACACTCGCCAGTATTTCATTACTATCGTAAGCAGTGAGAGTTTGATTCTGATAGCTGGCTTGTGCAACATATTCAGATCCTATATTTTTTCCAATAGGCCATTTATAAAGTATGCTGGCGTTTCGGTTAAGTTGCGCCGCCAAAATAGAAACGCGCACATGCTGAGCTTCATCAAAAGCATTGTAATTATCATAAATCAATGCTGCATTAGGGCCAATATCGGTACTATAACCAGCACCAACCTTAATATGTTGTGCTGGCATACTTTTCAAATTAATGCTTACAGGCACGAGATTGTTTTTTTCTGCGTTCAAGTCAGCCTGAACTGAGATGTCTGAAAAACGATCCGCGTTACGCAAATTGCTTTGGGTCACCGCCAGGGCTGCAGGTGCGTACCAGTCTCCTTCCTTGAAAGAAACATAACGCTCAACAAACCACCGAGGATAATGCTCTGCACCATGTACAGTGATAGAACCAAAACGAAAACGAGGTCCGGTATTTAGCCATAGATAAATATCCGACCAAAATTCTTTTTTATCGATTAATATTTCATGGCGAGTATATTCTGCTTTAGCGTAGCCTTGTCTATTTAACGCTTCTAGTGCTTTACCTTTCCACTCTTCATACTCGATTTGATCAAGCACAGCCCCATCTTTTAATGGAAAAACCTTGAAAAGATGAATTAAGGATGGTGTGTTACTGCCTGATCCAGATTTTTTGAGGTCTATTTTTCGAACAATAACTGGCTTACCTAGTGAAATTGAAAATTGCAACAGATAATTTTTGGGACTGATAATTTTTTTACTGACTTTCCATGTTGCGTCGTAGTAACCATAAGCCTGTAATGCATCTTTCAGCCGAAGGCTGGCAGACATTTCTGTTTCTTCAAGGCGATCCGCCTTGTCACCAATGGTCACAAGAGGTAAGGCTTTGTTCAGCTTATCCGCTATCGAAGCAGGAACATCCTCAAAGCCAAAATGCACGACATCGGCCAGTGCCGGGACCGAAAAAAATCCCAGCAACAAGACGAAAGCCCCCTTGAATCTTGACGAGGCTCGACTTTTATATTTTAAGTAACATTCTTTTTTTATGTGTACTTTTTTCAGAAGTCCCCCTGCATCTCCATGTGCTGGCCCCATCCTGTTGACCATGATGATTCTAACATGATTTTCTGCAAATGCAGGGGAGCGGGAACCCGTTCAGAATGGTACTATTTTTCTCTATCGAAAGAAGAGGTATTTTGGTGGATTTCCCGATACTGGGTGACCACAATGTCCTGATTGGTGCTTTTGCGCATTTTACGTTTTTGCCACCAGAGGAAAACCATGCCGCTTGCACCCAAGATCGCCACCGCAATAAATGCGAAAATAGCGAAAAAAAACAAACCAACCAATAAGACCATACCGACCATTACGGTCAACAAACGCACCCACCAAGGTGCCCGATTACCTGGAAAAGAGTAGTGTGTCATCGCGCTCCCTCTGAAATCACTTAGTTACATTGTGGGACCATGATCCCTGATCGAAGTTCATTTCATAATTTTACATAATAAACATTATACGAACCAAAAAACTCAGGCATACACTAGCCATACACGTCTTCCATCCAGATAGACAAAAGCTTTTTGTCCAAATTGACGAGCACGCTTGGCTGCCGCTGACTCATTCATAGCAAACACAATCAGACTTTCCTCCCACCATGCATCAACACCGCAACAGGATCGTAAGAATCGATAGCCCTTGGCATCCAACAATCTGACCAAACGAAGTTGTCTTTTTCTGTTTTGCCATGGACTCAATTGCTCTGACTGCGGATTCCAGGCCGTAATAATTGCAGCACGCACTCCATAAGCCTGGCCACCGATATGGAGGCTAAACTGACCGGGAAGCAGATAATGACTGTTTCGGTAGACCGCATCCAAAGCATCTGCGGCGAGTTTATGAGTCTCTTGCAGGCGATAATTGGTTTTTCCCCAGGATGATGTCGCGCACGACTTGGTCCACCCGGGCTCTGGCCTCAGCCTCCGTGCCCTGGAAATGATCGACCATAATCGCAAAGACATAAGCTTCCCCTGACTTATTGCGGAGTAATCCGGCGAGCGTGACTGCATTGCGTAAAGTTCCTGTCTTGGCTCTTATGGTGCCTTTTGGCAGATCAAGAAAACGATGCCTCAAAGTGCCATCTACTGCCGCAACGGGCAAAGAATCACGCCAGATCTTGCCCCAGGGTTGCTGATAAGAATACGCCAATGCCGTGACTAAATCTTTTGCACTAAGGCGATCTAGCCGCGATAAACCGGAACCATCCACGAGCTGTGAAGACGCATTGTTCAGTAGGCCTGATTGTAGTAACCAGTCATGTAATCCCTGCATGGCAGAGGCACGACTGCCATCACCTCCTCGACGCAGATCCGCATCTCTCAGTAAAACCTCTACATGCGTATTTTCACTGACTTTGTTTGCTACGGTTATCTCTTCTGCAAGCGACGGTGACACTCTTTCGGCAAGAACCGTAGTGCCTGGATATCTGCTACGCCAGTCACCCGGAGAACTTGGGCGACGATCAACACTGATTGTTGGTCCAACCACTATCCCCTCCTCTTCTGCAGCTTGCCGCAGGGCTAATGCTGCAAAATAAGCTGGATCGGGTTGAGCCAACAAGGCAGAAAAATTTCCAGTATTGGCACGTACGCTACCAATAAGCTGATATTGGTTTCCGGATTGAATGAGCTGAACAGGTTGTTCTTCTCCTTGCTGAGCAACGGTTTGCACCTTATTAATGATGGTGTTCAGTGGATTGGGCTTAATTTTTACTGTGGTGAGTCTACCCGCCCGTCGTGCGGGAAGCAGATCAACACTGACCATGGCGTCATTGAACATCAATGCGCTGACCGGCGCTCCATACCAAAAACGCTGATCATCTGTCGTCCAACCTGGTATATGGTGATCTTCTGGAAACTTTCCAGCATCCACGACCATACCGTCGGGAACATAACGAACGCCCCGTGCGAAGAGACTTTTGGCGATGCTCCGCATCGGCAGCATAGGATCACCGCGCTTGGTTTTTTCTACAAACGGAAAGTGTCGACCGGAAATATCGGGATCTCCATCGCCCAGCACAATCAGTGGTCCAGTTACTGTGCCGGTCGGTTTAACTGTTCCTAAAACCAGAGTATGTTGCCTGGCCTCCGCCCCTAATACCTGCAAAATATAGGCAGTTGTCAACAATTTGGCTGTCGATGCAGGCAATTGACTATGCGTAGCTTCCTGATTCAGCAAAAGGTGGGCATCATGAATGCTGCGCAGTGCAATACTCCAATGCTCGCCATTGGCGCTGGACTCATTATTTCCATTAGTTTCCGCCTGGCTGACTCCGCACAGTCCCAGCATCCCCAAAAATAAACCCAAACTAATCATGTCTATCAACCAGTCTGATGTTTTTTCCTTCGACCCATTAAGCAACATGTCTAACGCTCCTTTTTGATTATTTTATATTGGTGATTTCTTGTCCTGATAGAGCTTGTCCGGCATCCCTATTGCCAGTAAAAGGCTGGGGATCGCGGCCACAAATGCCAAAAGAAAAAATTCGACGAATCCAACTTTTGCTGCAAGAAAGCCACTAAAACCTCCTACTACGGTGGCCGCCACAGACATCAAAGCCGAACCGATGGCAAAATGGGTGGCTTGATAATTTTCCTGACAGCGTTGCATTAAAAAAACCATAAGTACAGCCGTACCCAATCCGGCTGAACCTTGTTCAAAGGCGATGGTGACGCCCACCCACCAGATAGATGGATCTGCCCAGGCCAGCCAGGCATAGGCTGGTATGGCCAGAGACTGAATTAAGGTAAGCGGAAAAAGGGCTCTTTTTAAACCCCAACGCGAAATAATGAGACCACCCAGTAATGCCCCTCCAATACCAGTCACCGTACCGACACTGCCAGTGAGAATTCCGCGCGCAATTAATCCGTAACCCAGATGGTTCAGGAAAGGGGTAACCATGGCGAACATCATGGCATCCCCGGCTCTAAACAAGAGAATGAAGGCCAAAGCCCAAACAATGCCAGGCTGCGCCAAATAGGTTTGAAAAGCTTCACGTACTGCTGCCCAACGATGACCGTGATGCTGCATATTGGTGGGTGGCGGTGCTGGCAGTATCCATTTATGAAAACCGGCCAGTCCCCACATCATGGCTGCAGCAGTCAAAAAACAGGCTGTCCATGATATCCATCCTGCTAAAATGACGAGTGCGCCATTACCTACCAGCATCGCCACCCGATAAGCGGCCACCCTAAGCCCTGAAAAACCCGCCTGATCAGCCGTATCAAGGGTCTGAATATAATAACCATCGACAGACATATCGTGTGTTGCTGACATGAAAGCCATCAGAATAAAAATTTTCGCAGCAAGATCCAGATTAAGATGTTGTGCGGGCCAAATCAGCAAGGCGGCTACAGCCCCTAAAATTAACTCCATGACTACCAGCCAGCGTTTTTTATTTCCGAATAAATCAATGACTGGACTCCAGAATAGTTTCAGATTCCAGGGCAGTCCAAAAAATGAGAGCAAGCCAATAACCTGAAGACTGGCACCTGCATAAGTAAAAAACTGCACAGAAACCTGTTGCACCAAAGAATAGGGCAATCCTTCGGCATAGTAAGTACTGGCAATCCAGGAAAGTTTTTTAAATTTTATACCCACAGCATTTTCCATATAAAAAACCCCCGCTGGGCGGGGGTTTTAACGGGCCTGAAAAATGTCAGGCTGATTTCGGCGGAGCAATAGGCTTTTGCGCCAGTACCCAGGCAGCCAACTCTTTAGCCTGAGCCGGTGTCACGCTTTGTGCTGGCATCGGCATTCCACCCCATACACCCGATACACCGTGTTCAATGGCATGACTCAGGGTGTCAACCGCCTTGGGATTACCCTTGTATTTATAGGCAACCCAAGCAAAAGCCGGCCCAACAACCTTGGCTTCCACCTGATGACAGGCAAAACAGCCCTTGGCTTCTGCCAGGGATTTTGCTTTAGCCATCTGATCCGTATTCATAGTGGCCCCTGATGCAGCCACTTTCACAAAGTGCCCGCTCCCTCCCTGCACATCAAAACTGGATGGCGAGGTGGTAGATCCAGTGCTGTCATCACTTTGGGTAGATCCAGAACCCTGGTCACTATTCATGGCCGAGCTGGTAGCAGAGCTATCACTGGGCGCGGTGGTGGACTCTTCCTTCTTGGCACAGGCTGCAGCGAGAGTTACTACACTGGCGAGTACCAGAAGGCGCATGACTGGGTTGATATTGCGTACGTTCATCATAAATACGCCTCCTCTTTTTTCTGGTTATGGACTACCCTTGTAACAACTTAGTCTGTAGAGGCACCGGAGCTGTCGCTGGCAGCCGTATCCGAAGAATCGGCACTGCTGGTGTCAGCTGCAGCACTGCTGTCAGCACTGGTATCGGGCGCAGCTGATTCCATAGGCGCAGCGGCAGCACTGGTGTCAGTGCTGGTCGTGCTTGCCGGAGCAGCAGATTCTGTCGTGGTGGTTGCACTACTATCCGCCGCAGCGGTGGTGTCTTCTTTCTTGGCGCAGGCCGATGCCAGAGCAATGGCGCCAGCAACCAGAACAATACGGGCAACAGGTTTGATCTTAGCGATATCCAACATTTCTTTCACTCTCCTAAATAGTTAATACAGGATGACAGCTTCAGTTACACATCATTTATAGCGCAAATGACCATACCATGTTAGCACTAATTTTTCCCATGCCAAATACCGGTCCTGCACCCTGGGCGGATAGTGAGCTCCAAGACTGACTCGCCCGGATACTCAAAAACACTTGGTGATCGCGGTATATTATGTATAATAATGTGCTATTATATTTATATAGGGCGACTCAAATGCAAGCAGATCCAGGAAAGCAATATGATGCCTTGAAATCACTTAAAATTCAAACGGTTCGTCAGTCTATTCGGCCGGAATGTTATCAACGCGATATCAGCAAGGCTTTGTTCAGTTATGCTTTTGACGCAGGGCTTTATCTAGCGGCGATTACTGGCATATTGCTGATCCACCATTGGTGGGCACAGCTGCTGCTCGGCCTGGTGGCAGGATCTGCTGTTGCTTTCATGTTTGTCTGGGCCCACGATGCCGCGCATGGCGCCTTATTTGAAAATCGGCACCTGGCCGAGGTATTGGGCACACTGTTCATGTTGCCTTCCTTCAATATGTATCGCCTATGGGCTTTTGGACATAATCGCGTGCACCATGGGTTTACGAGTCTGAGCCCCATTGACTGGATCTGGAAACCATTAACCCCCCGGGAATATCGCCAAAAAAACATCTTTCAAAAATGGATATATCGACTGGAGCGAAGCCCTTATACCTGTGCCTTGCATTATCTGCTGCGCGTATGGTGGCCCGGAATGGTGCGTTTCAAGGCAGATCAGAAAAACAGGCGCGCATTTACCTTAAGTAAAATCATGACTGCACTGTTTTTCATGGTATTTTCGGCATTTTCCTGGTGGGCGGCAGGTCCCTTGGGCTTTATCGCAGCGGTGCTGCTCCCCTTTCTGGTTTTCAATTACTACATTGCCCTTTTTGTTTATCTGCATCACACGCATCCTGACATTCCCTTTTTTATGGAAAAAGAAGAATGGAGTCAGAGTGTTGGCCAACTATATTGCAGTACGGTCGTGCGTTGTTCAAAAATCAGCGAAATGCTTATTCATAACATCCTGATTCATGCGCCGCATCATGTAGATCCGCGTATCCCCTATTATCATCTTGAAGCAGCTTATGAAGACCTGCGCTCGGCCTATGGTATCTA
>NZ_JBYCKP010000703.1:0-1782 GCF_057473445.1 Acidithiobacillus sp. TH-A36
CGGAACGTTAAGGAGCTTTCATGTCGGAAGCGACCGAAGAAATCCTCGAGCATCTGGCGGCCATCAGTTTTGTGGCCGGACGGGATGCCCGCGAAGCGCTGCCTGCAGTAGCACCTTTAGGAGAAGAAGCCTCCCTGCGCTTTCTGGAAACAGGCAGAGACCTGTTCTTTTATGACCGGGAAGCTGGCAAGGCCTTTTTCCATGCCACGGCCAACATGGTAGCGGCTTTTGCTGGCCTGGATCCCTGGCTGGAGCAATCGCGGCAGTTTCTGACTCAGCGCGGAACCTTTCGCGCCGTAGTCGGTTTTTTTGCACAGGCGGCCACGGTGCGTAAAAGCTGGGGGGCCGAAGGTGAAGCGCTGTGGTTCAAGCTGGGGGCGGCCTGGATTGATCGTCATGTAGATAGTGCTGCGGCTTATTTTCGGATGCCGGTAGCGACGCTTTTTGGGGATAACGGTACCACTGGCCTGACTGCCCTGCTGCAGCCTGCTGACAGTCTGGCCAAGGGCCGACTGGGCCTGGGGACTTATCTGGATGGCGCCATCAAGGTGCGCGGCATCTGTGGTCTGGACGGTGTAGCGGAATGGGCGCGACGCGGGGCAGATGTGCTGGCTGCCGGTCGGATTCGGGGTGAGGCCTGGTTTCGTCTGGAAAGTGATGAAGCCCGCAGCTTTCTGCTGGAGGTGCTGCCCGGTTTTCGGATGGGAACCCACAAGCGCTTGTTTGGTTTATTGCTGCAGGCCTGGACCGGATTGCATTTGCCTTTGGAAGAGGGCGACTGGAGTCTGGAAGGAGGCCGCAGTTTTCTGGAAACCGATGGCCGCAGTCTGTTTGTACCGGCGGTCATGCCGGATCGGGAAGAAGCCCTGCTGGCTTTTTACCATACGGGTGCGCATCTGGCTTATGACAGTTATGAGCAGGACGCCATCCACGCCCTGTTTGCGGAAATTGGCATGGAGCATCCACCCCTGGACCCCGATCAGCGCATTACCTGGCGACCGCTGTTTGCCCAGTTTGGCGAAGACCTGATTCGTTTCCAGATGATTTTTGATTTGTGTGAAGACCTCCGCATAGATGTAGCGCTGGATCGGGAAATGCCAGGGTACATCTCCCGGGTTGTCCGGGCGGCCCGCAAGCACGGACTCCCTGAGGGTGTGGCTGCTGCCTACTATGAACAGGCCCAGCGTTATCTGGAAGATTACCAGCAAGGCCGGTTGAGTCCTGATCTGGCGGATCTGACCCGTAGCGAAGCCGGTATTGTGGATGCCTTCCGGGTGGCTATGGCCTTGTATGCCACAACCACCCTGCCGCCTTTGACCCTCACGGAGCGTGCCCGCGCTTATTTGCCCGGCCATTCTCCCAATGCCGCAAGGCCCGTCTATCCCCGGCAAAAACACGGCAGTGATGGACCGGAAGTGGAGGGCGACAGTGCCCTGGGTGCGGCGGGTCATCAGGAAAAACCCAAGGAAACTCCACAGGCCGCCGAGGGGAATGACCCGGACATGGAAATCCCGCCCGAAGATATTCAGGGTACGGGCGGGCGCGTGGGTGTGGGTATTCCTTTGCCGGCCAAGGTGGCGGGCAGTGGTCGGGGGGTGAAAGGCCCCAAGGGCGGCTGGCCCTACCGCGAGTGGGACTACCGTCATCAGCAGTACAAAATGGACTGGGCACGGGTGCACGAGCGTAAGCTGCGCGAAAAAGATGAAGCCAAGGCCATTGAAATAGCGGCTGAATATGATGGGACTTTGCGGCGTCTGAAGCGCGCCTTGCAGGCCCAGAAGC
>NZ_JBYCKP010000704.1:0-2857 GCF_057473445.1 Acidithiobacillus sp. TH-A36
CAAATTTATACGGGTCTGGTTTTTAGGGGGCCGGAACTGCTTCGCGAGATTTTGCTGGAGTTACCCGATCTGTGTCAGAAAGATGGTTTTGCTCAGATCAGTGCCGCACGGGGAACGGCCAGCAATGTTGAGGAATAAAACAGTCATGATTTATTGGTCACGCTTACTGTGCTTATTGTGCCTGCTGATTTCTTTGGCGGGCTGCGCCGCCGTGTCCGATACCGCTTCAGCGACCGGTGATGTGGTTGATGCTGGTACCTCACTGATCCCCTGACTCTGGATTCAGCGCCTTTGGCGTTAGACCATCAGGCAGCACGCTGACTGCCGGGCTCCAGCATTTCCGGCAAAGCCTGCCCTGCCATCTCCGAACCCAGCCACCAGGTCGTGAGCACCCCAATTAATCCTGCTCCCGCCAGTACCAATAATAATCCGCCATTACCCAATTCGGCCTGGAGCGTGGGCAGGAAAAACACACTGACCACCCCACCAAAGCGGCTGAAGGCGGTAGCAAAGCCGTGGCCTGTGGCCCGTAATTCAGTAGGATACAGTTCGGTTGGGATAATCCAGGTGGTATTGCCCGGTCCAAAACTGTTGGCGATTTGCCAGATGATCAATCCTGCCGCGACAATAATAAAAGGCGGCTCGCCGGAGAGCGCAAAGAGCCCGACCAGGCCCAGGCTGATGGCGTCCCCCAGAAAACCCCAAATCTGGGCACGGCGCCGTCCAATGCGGTCAATCAGCAGGGCCAGAGGAATCCAGCCCAGCACAAAGCTGGCTGTAAAAAAGCTATTCCCGATGATGGCCTGTTCCGGCGTTTTCAGCCCCATGTGCATGAGCATAAAGGGCAGAAAAATACCCAGGGCATAGCCCATGACATCCATCATGAACCAGGGTACACAGGCGTAAATGGTGCGCCGCAAATATGGCTTACTGAAAAGCATGGTCCACGACACATTTCGGCTGGCCTGCATGCTGGAAGCGGTTTCCTGGACCAGACGTTCCCGTTCATGGGCATCCACATCCGGCACCAGCCAGCGTAAAACCTGTGCGGCTTCCTGCAGGCGGCCCCGATAAATATACCAGCGCGGCGACTCCGGCAAACTGCGCCGCAACCAGAGTACCAACACCGCCGGCACTGCGCCGGATGCCAGCATCCAGCGCCAGGCATCCGGGCCCGTATTCAGCAATGCCAGGCCCACCAGACTGGAAAGTAGCGCGCCCCCCATCCATAACCCGAAAATCCAGGTCATGGCCGACCCGCGCTTGTTTTTGGGCATGAATTCAGCAATGTAAGTGGAACTCAAGGGATAATCTGCGCCAACCCCAAGCCCAAGAATGAAGCGCAAAATGACCAGAGAGGTGATGTCCCAGGCAAATCCGGAAAGCAAGGCCGCAAAGAAAAATGCCGCAATATCAATTAGATAAACCGTTTTGCGGCCATAACGATCCGCAATAATACCGCCAAAAAGTCCACCAATCAGTGCGCCCACCAGCGCCGCAGTACCCAGCAATCCCAGCAGAGTTGGCCCCAGATGCCATTGCGGTTTGAGCAGAATCAGTACAATAGCCATGATACTCAAATCATAACCATCCAGAAAAATGCCGAGGCCGGATGCCCAGAGAATCCGCCGATGCCGCCTGGTAACTTTCTGTTCGTTATCTATTGCACTGAGTAGGTTACTCATCATCTCGCCATCAAAGCCGTTGTAAAGCGTTCACCATAGCACGCCAATATGACACTTTTATGACAGTCCCTTAAAGAAATAGATGAAAAAACAGGGTTTACCTGACTTTTGTGAGCATTACGCTTTTCGTTATAGACCGTTGCTTAAAAAACACTGGTCATGAGTTTTTATTAATACCTATCCTAAGCAAAATACAGCCCAGAAAATATCATATTTTTGTCATAAAACATTCACAATACTGTCACATTACTCTGATATGATGTTTTCAATAGAAAATTTAACAGGTTAATTCACTATTTACCCATTTTTGAGGATCGAGATGCCAATCAGAAATTTCAGGTTTTCGGCAATCGGTATCATGTTGATGCTTATTCCTTTCAGTCAAGCCCTTGCTCAGAACAGCACCTCACCCATTGTCATGGGCAACACCGCCAATCCGGGCGCCGTTGCGGATGCCTATCTGGCCCATGCCCGGGCCATCCGCAAGGCGGATGCACCCATCGTCCATCTGCTGAATCATTCTGCTTATACCCAGGCGGTACCCCTCCTCAAAAAAGCGGCGGCGGACAAGGACGATTTCTGGGCTGCGGACACTCTGGGTCATTTGTATCAGGCAGGTTTGGGCGTTTCCGCAAACTCCCAGACCGCTTTCCACTGGTATCTGCAGGCCGCTGAGGCGGGAGATCGTTTTGCCCAGCGTCAGGTAGCCAATGCCTATCTCAATGGCTGGGGCGTCACCCGCAATCCCCGACGGGCAGCTTTCTGGTTTCGACAGGGTCTGATGGTTCCGCAAGTGGTCAATGCCGATTTCTGGTTAGGCAAAACCTATGCAGCGGGCAGACTCATGCCGAAAAATCTGACCAAGGCGGCCTGGTATGAAGGGCGCAGTCTTGCTCTGCTGAAACAATTGGATACCGAGCACGTGGGTGCTGCCGCCTATGACCTCGGCATTGCCTACTGGCACGGGTATGGGGTCAAAAAAGACGCTCATCAGGCCGAACAGTATTTCCAACGCGCCCTGGCGGAGCACTATCCGGCTGCGGCTGCTGCCCTTCAGCATCTTGAGGAGAAAAACACATGAGACGTCGCGATTTTTTAAAAAGCCTGGGGGCTGGTGCCACGCTGACGGCCTTTCTGGGCAGTTCGGTAGCCCGTGCTGCCATGCTGCCCGC
>NZ_JBYCKP010000705.1:0-3945 GCF_057473445.1 Acidithiobacillus sp. TH-A36
TGCGTGGTTCCAGCTACCGCTGGAATGGAGATCTGCACATGAATCCTGGTAATCCGGTATACGATTACATGGTCAACAAGGAACCTTATTATCATCCGCAAGGGGATGAGATTGTCCTGTTTACCGCAGCCTATGCCCGGCGCTTGCCGGTCATGATCAAAGGCCCCACGGGCTGCGGCAAATCCCGATTCGTGGAATACATGGCCTGGAAACTGGGCAAGCCCCTGATCACGGTGGCTTGCAATGAAGATATGACCGCTGCAGATCTGGTGGGCCGCTGGCTCCTGGATGCAGAGGGGACCCGCTGGCAGGATGGTCCCCTCACAGTGGCGGCTCGCTATGGTGCCATCTGCTATCTGGATGAAATTGTCGAAGCCCGACAGGATAGTACCGTGGTCATCCACCCCCTGACTGACCATCGTCGCCAGCTCCCGCTGGACAAAAAAGGGGAACTGATTCAGGCGCACGCCGATTTCCAGCTGGTGATTTCCTACAATCCGGGATATCAGTCCTTGATGAAGGACCTCAAACAGTCCACCAAGCAGCGTTTCGCCGCTTTTCGCTTTGATTATCCGGAAACAAAGGTGGAAACAGAAATCCTGGTCCGTGAAGTGGGTATTCCTGAACAGACTGCGGAACAACTGGTTGCCCTGGCCAAAAGTTCCCGTAACCTGAAAGGACATGGCATGGATGAAGGAATATCGACACGCTTGCTGGTTTACGCAGCATCTCTCATTGCCGATGGGGTGCCCGCAACACGCGCCTGCCGGATGGCGCTGATGGACCCGATTACGGATGATGAGGACATACGCAGCACACTGGAGCATGCCATCGATGCCACCTTCAACTGACGCAGAAACCGGGTCAGCGATTCCGCCCGACGAGGACTACTGGCGGCGTCATCTGGACTGTGCTTTTAGCTCAGTGCAGGCGGTTTTTGCGGACTGCTTCACGATTGCCGGTGCGCAGTGGCAGGAGCAGGAATTGTTCGCTTATATAGATGCTGCCCGCTTTTTGTGCAAATTGGGGCGGGGTGCCGAGCCGGTGATGGCCTTTCTGGAAGGCTGGCCGGAAGTGGTCGCTGCTGCCGGTCACGACTGTATCGATCCGGTTTTGCAGTGGGTGGCGAAAATCCAGCGTTCGCCCAATGGTGATGTTATCGGATTGTTTTTCCAGACGCTTCCTGCCGTTACCCGGGCTTTGCCCAACCAGACGCTGCTTCGCGACTATCTCGATTTGCTGACGGATATTGCCGAGCGCAGCAGCACCTCCATCCATGGCCGCCACGCCATTCTCCCCAGCCGTGCCTTGCCTGAATTCATTCGCCTGGCGGCCGAACTCCTGCAAAAGGTGAATCTGGAGGGACTGCAGACCTGGGCAGAATACGGGTTGCGCTATTATGCCAGTAACCCCGAACGTCAGGCGGATTATTTTGCCCTGCAAAGTGCAGACAGTCGGGCCATTTTTCAGGAACAGCGCGACGGTACCCTGCTGCGCACCCACGAGCGTGAGATGGACCTCTATCTGCGCGCCCTTTGGGATGAACCCGCCATGCTGGTTCCTTATTCAGAAGCTTTTGATCATCTGCGTCGGCCCCAGCCTTACCTGGATTCCCTGGGTATGCATCTGCCGGACCTGTACCATGATCGGGAGGGTATATCGGGCCTGGATCAATACCGTCTGGCCCTCGCCCATCTTGCCGCCCATCGCCGCTACAGTCAGGCCCTCCTTGCCGATAACTGGAGTCCCTTTCAGCGCTTGTACATCGAATATTTTGAAGATGCGCGCGTGGACACCCTGATTTTGCGGCGTTTTCCAGGGCTGCGGGCGCTGATGCTGCAATTACATCCCCATCCTCAGGAAGAGGCCTGCGATTCCGGGCAGGAATCCTGCATACGTCATCGTCTGACCCTGTTTTCCCGCGCCATTCTCGATCCTGAGCATGGTTACCAGAACCCCGTTCTCCGGCAATTTGTCCAGCGCTTTCACGAGCAAATGCTGAACAGCTCGGGCAGCACCCGCAGCATTGCGGAACTCGCCCTGGAATATCTCATTCAGACACGCCTGCCGAGTGACAGTTTTGCCAGGATTCATTTTACCGATACGGAAGTGTCCTACCGGGATGACAACCGCCACCTCTGGCAGTTCATTGATGGAGATCAGGAAAGCGAGGAAGAAAGCAGCCGGGCCGAAGCGGTATCGGAAAACGAATTGACGCTGGTCCGGCACTATCCCGAGTGGGATTACCGATCGCAACATTACCTACCGGATTGGGTCAGTCTCTACGAGCATCTGCATCCACAAGGTTCTGCCAGCGATATCCTGCAGATATTGCAGAAACACGCTGCTTTGGCCAAGCGTCTTGAACGGCTGCTGGATATGCTGAAACCGCAGGATCGCGAACGCCTGCGCCGTCAGGAAGAAGGATCCGACCTGGATCTGGACTGGGCGCTGCGTTCCTGGGTAGATTATCGCTGCCGACAGAATGTCGATCCGCGCATCAACGAAAGTTTTCGCCACGCCCGAAGGAACCTTTCGGTGAGTCTGCTGCTGGATCTTTCCGAATCGCTGAATGATCCGGTTGAGGGTACAGGCTCAGGACCTACCATCCTTTCCCTGGCCCAGGAAGCCGTTACACTGCTAGCCTGGGCGATTGACCGCCTGGGTGACCCCTTTGCCATTTCCGGCTTTTATTCCAACACCCGTCATGAGTTGCGCTACTGGCATATCAAGGGATTTTCTGAACCTTGGCAGGATGCAGTCTACGCACGGCTCGCAGCGCTCCGTGCCGCCTATTCTACGCGCATGGGTGCGGCCTTGCGTCACGCCGGACACTATCTGTCCGGTCAATCTGCCGACAAGCGCCTGCTGCTGATCCTGACCGATGGACAACCGGCCGACATCGATGTGGATGATCCGGATTACCTGCTGGCAGATACCCGTCGCGCCGTTCTGGAGCTGGAGGAGAAGGGCATTTTTTGCCATTGCATCAGCCTTGATCCGCATGCAGACGAATACGTACGAAAAATTTTTGGCAATCGATTCAGCATTATTGATCGGGTTGAATCGTTGCCGGAAAGATTGCCGGAGATTTTTTTAAGCCTGACACGGTGAATGCCTTCATCCTAAAAACGGCAGTTGCCGTGGGTGCTTTTTGCTCCGTTGTTCCTCGCCTGTTGTTCTAGGGCTCATCCTGCTGTCAGGGGAGAACTCGCCCTGCGGGCTCAGACAGCTCTCCTGACGGGCGCAGGATTTCGCCAATAACAACAACGGCTCAAAACAAAAGTCGCTGCAAAGCACCCACGGCAACTGCCGTTTTTAGCTTCATACGTTAATATGGACACGCCGTCCATTTTAACGGACAATCCGGGGCATGAAACAGCTTGCTCAACGTTTGCGTCAGCTTCGCGAAGACCGACAACTTTCCCTGCGTGCCCTGGGAGAAATGGCCGGGGTCTCTTCCAGTGCGCTATCCCAGATTGAAGCTGAGCAGGTTTCCCCCTCCATTGCCACGCTTGAGAAAATTTGCACCGCATTGGGGCTCAGGATTGCCGCACTCCTGGATGAACCGGATAGTGAAGCATCCCCGCTCATTCTCCGTGCCGGACAAAGACGTCGGGTCTATAGTTCAGGGTCGCATGCCACGATTGAACCACTGGCACGAGGATTTTCCCGAAAAAAAATGCAACCGCTGCTGGTCACGCTGGATGCAGGTGGAGAATGTGGAGACCACCCTTACAGCAGTGCCGATGGGGAAGAGTTCGCCATGCTCATCAAGGGAAGCGCGCGCTTTGAACAGCAAGGTTCCAGCTTTGATCTGGATGAGGGGGATGCCGTCTACTATGACCCGCGTCTTTCCCATAACTGGCATAATTTGCATGAATTGCCATCCGTGCTTTTGATTGTGGTGGCGCAATGAACTCCGGCGACTGTCTGCTTTGGGTC
>NZ_JBYCKP010000706.1:0-8935 GCF_057473445.1 Acidithiobacillus sp. TH-A36
ACCAGGACGTCATATCCTGCCTCTGATGCTTCGGTGACCGACTTGGGTAAGGCTTCGCCGTTATCCTCAAACTCGATGTGAGTAATTGGCAGCGCGAGGAAAAGTCCCGGTCGGCAGTCTTCCGGGGCGTCTTGTTGTTCAGGCAATGAATAGGTGACGTCGCCAATAGAGGCTGTTTGGTCACCGGTCATCAAACTGCCCAGGGACTTTGCATAGTGCCAATGAGCGCCGATGCACGGTTCATCCTTGCCATGATCTTCTATGGCTTTGGGGCAACCGTTAGCGGGGAGGTTGAGGTGTTCTGTATAAGCCTTGGGATGAATAAAAATCATCCGGCTTTTCCCTGGGGTCAGTTTGCTGAGGTCCAGCAGTGGGCTGACCCGCCGAGAGGCCCCTTTTTGACGGGTTTCTTCTACATAGTCCACCAGGGACGGGTAGAAAGACTCTCCGACCCAGACATAGGCATCAAAGACCCCGGGGATGTAGGGATTTTCCCGAAGGATCGGGGTTCTGAAAGATTCCCCGGGAGCCGCATCAAAGGGCACCACGGGGTCGATTAAAAAAGCTTCCAGCGGAGATCCGTGCTCCGATAATCCGGTGCAAAGGTAAATGCCGCCTTTGACCCGAGAGCCGCAGCCACGGGTACCGCCCGTGCTGGTTGCATCATAAATAGGCATAGCTACTCCTTGTTGTGCGTCATGGAGACGCTCAAATGGGGATGGGGAGATGCGCGCATGGCGCGATAGGGGTGTTAAATGAGATCCGGTTTACGTCCGGTAACGGCCAGGAACTGGCGTAAGACCAAGCTTTTCTGATATATCCCGCGAAATATATGAGAAAAGCTACCGAACGGAGTGGTTCGGTGGCTTTGCGTTAGTACAGATGGGAAAGGAGAATCAGGCGCGCAGCTTTGCTGGGGTGTTGGCCTGGAACACTGGGATGTAACCAGACGGGACGCGGCGCCGAGCTTGCTCACGCCAAATTTGCGGGAGTGTTTGCATGGTAAAGAAACCAAACAATAATCCACCGTCTGCTTTCTTCCCTTCTACGCAAAACTCGTTTTCGTATAGCCGTCTGATGGTGATGTAACAGTATTTCACTTTCATAAATTTAGCTCCTGAAAAGAAAACAGCGATAAGCAGTCAAGTTATCGCTGTTGATATGGGGAATAATCCGGTCAGATCAGATCTCGATTACCGTGTATTCCGTATGGCCTAAAGCTCGCATGATGGCGCTAATAGCGTTGACAACCGCGTTGTGACCGACACCATTGATGCTCGTATCCATTTCGATGCCGGCAGCATCGAGGGCTTGAGCCAGTGCGGCTGAATGGCCTTCGATGCCAACAGCACGGCAACGAATATTGGCATATAGAAAAACCTCACTTGCTGGGTCGTCTATGCGCAAGTCAGCGTATACAAACTCAGACTTTGGTTTGTCAGTAAAAACCCTAAACTGAACAATATGCCTGTTTCCAGCGACGCCTGCATAGATGGCTTGCATCGCTTTTTTCTGGATTGTACCGGAAACGAATTGTTTCCGAGTTAATATTGCTTTCATGATACCTCCATGATTTGCCATGGTTTGATTAAAAAGCCATGGCATTTTGGTTAGTGCAGCGGTACAGCCCGGGTGCGACCATGTGCGCCGCGCAAAATGGCCACTTGCTCACCCGCTACCAGGTGTGGATTGCCGACTTCCGGAACCCCCAGCAGCTGGCCATCGTCGAGTTTCACCATGACCTCAGTTCCTTTGTGGGCGTCTGGGGTCAGTGCATGGCCGAGAATTGCTCCACCTAATGCGCCAGCTATGGCCGCTATAGGGGTGGATGAAATGGCAAACCCGACGGCCGCGCCGCCCAGGCCGCCCGCAAAACTGTTAGCCGACTGACCGCCGACATTACGGATGCTGATAGGCTGACAACAAATGACCGTACCTTCTGCCAAAGCTTGGGTTCGCAGGTTTTCCGTGTAGGCGTACCGATGATAGGAAAGTGGCTGCATGGCGCAACCGGCTAGAGCAACCACAGCAATAAGAGCAACAACAGCTTTCAAGTATTTCATCATGGAATTCTCCTGAATGAGCTGGGAACTCCCCGACCGGGTGAGTTTCCCGATGGGGATGTATGCCCTGTAAGGGCGGATATTCCCTATAACGCTGGGTGGCGACTCGGATAACGAGCGTGAAAAATCTGAAACCTTTTCTAACGAAGCTGTAGCCAGTTCGGTTAGAAAAGGTTGGGCTATATCAGCCCAGACCTTGTGCTAATCTAAATGGGTTTCGGTGCAGAGTTACCAGATTGATTCGTCAAAATGGTAACCGAATATTGACTGCATATCGGGAACGCCCTTGCCGGTGAGTTCCCGATAATGCCGGGTAGGGACTTAATCAAAAATGTAGACGGCGCAATGAGCAAAAGGTTGAGCCATAACGCGTCGAAACCTCGCTTATCTACTTCAGCGATTGTTTTTCTGAAGATATGACTTTTTCGCCCAAGCTGCTTCCACAGCGGCTCTTGCTGCATCGTGCGTGAAGCCCAGGCCGGACTCTTCAGCAAGTTTGGTGTGAAAATCGAACGCTAGTTGACGGGCATCCTGAGCCAGTTCTTCGATGGTGATATCACTGTCTTTACCGACTTCAATGACCTCCTCGTCTTTGGTTTTCCAGGACCTGCTATGCAGGCCAAGTCCGTCATTCATGAATTGCAGTGCGATGCCTATAGTCAGTTGAGATTCGCGAATAATGGGCTCAACTGCCAAAATGTAGACATTGCTAATGACGTAATTCATTTCAAAATGCAGATGCGGTGTCTCACCCTCCATATAGGATTCCGCATTATCGGCAGAAAAACCACAGAATTCCGGGGTGGCAAGAAAAGCGCTCTGCAATTTTTCACACAGGGCCTCAGCATCCTTATCGGTGCGACATTTTTCTGCTTGTTTGACAAAATCGTTGGCTCTCATGAAATACTCCTGAGTGTGGTTGTATGGTGGATTACAAAACCGCGTAATCTGTGAGAACGACGTTTTGTATTTCCTCGTCTGGCCGCGCATCAATGGCTTGTTCCGCAGCATGAGTTTCGTTTTCAGCCAGGCACTCGAAGAAATGGTCGGAACGGACAACGGTAAATTTCCGCAAGGCAGGTGCGCGGTCTGGTGTGTAACCGGTGAATAAGTTAGGTGCACTGTCTGGTGTGTAACCGAACAACAAAGAATCAATTTCCCGATAGGCTGCTTCTTTGCAAGCCGCAGGAAGCTCATCCATGCTGATGGTGTGATATTCATTTGGATCGCTCGGCGCAACCGAGTTCTGAATGACTTGTGACAACCATCCTGTCTCGACCTCATCATGGAATACATGCCCGAGACGATTCATACAGATTGCCGGTACCACGCCTTCCTGTACCGGGTCGGTAGGCATATCGAAGACCACCACATAGCGGTCTACAAGTGTCTTTGGGTGCTCCATGACCCAAAATTTGAGGGTTGGTACGCCATGCACTCTGAGCAGTGATGCGCCGCCATTGAACTCCACGGTGGCGCCATCAAAATCTAAATCAGACATATAAACTCCTTATAAATTCAGTAGGTGATTAGCGGATAGCCTGTAGATGGCTAAGAAAATTTCCCAAACATATATTCCAGTTCGAGTTGTGCTGTTTCAAAATCTGTGGATACGAGGTATTCCAGGATGCCGCGCACCATATCGATAAGCACGAATTGCTGCAGAACATAGTCAAAAGCCATACCCACATAACCTCGTAGGGTATGCTGTTCTTTTTTGACGTAGACATGTCCTTTGGGGTCAACAACAAGCACAGGTAATGATGGGTTTTTCATGATATACACTCCTGTAACAGAGTCAGTTGCATCACTGACTACGGGGTTTCTGGTAACGTCCAGTAACGGATCCAAAGGATCAGGGAAACCTTTCCCATAACCACGATAGGTAGTAGGTATGGGAAAGGTTAGGGGATGCCCCAACCTAACAGCGGAAATTTAAGGCGCATTCGGGGTTGAATGCGCCTTTACTTGCGTCCGAGTATGGCGCGAATTTTAATTCAATAGGTTTGTGATCTATTTTGTGCCGATGCTTTTTGGTGAGCATTCGCCGCACTTCGTTTTCGCTAAAGAACCACGCGAAAGATATCATGGCAATGAGACCGGAGATCCCAAATATCATGACCCAGAACATGAATGTGGTAACATCCAGCAAAGAGTCGCATATAAGCAACAAATTTTTCAGATACCCAAACATCCTTTGTTTATTTGAAAAATAAGTATGATTTTAACAGCAGGAGAGGCCGCGCAGCATCAATAAGATGACTGAGCGGCGGCTTGTGTGTGGCGCGATATAGGATGCGCTGTTTGTGAGTGGTAATGATCAGGCCTGGCAAGAAATGACTTACTTGCCAGCTTGCTTATCTTCATTCTTGATGCCACGGATTGCAAAGCGATTTGTGCCGCCCGCCAGCGCCGCTCACCCGCTCGCCAACAACGCTGGACACGTGTTTAGGACAAGCGGGTTAATTGGGAACCGAGTTTTATCAGAGTAAGACAGGGGCACAAAAAATAGTGATACCTTTAATTTTTAATGCCGATGTACCATTACGCCTCCGTGTCAGGAGAGTCGTCGTTGTCATTAGCATCCTGCTTTGCTTCTTGGCGCTTTTTGTTGAGGTATTCTTTTTCGTTTTTTTCCATTTCCTTAGAATCGCGACGAAGATAGGCCTCACGCCTTGCACGTTCGGACGCCGGTGGATAAATCCACCATGTCCACCAATACAACAGGGTATAACCTACGGAAGAGACGGATACATTCTGCTGAACGGCCAGCTTCTCCAAAGCATTCCCTAATTCTGCTGGGAGCCGGATATTGACCTGCATCCAGCCCGTTGCTTCCTTCTGACCAATTTGGTCTTTCAATGTAGTGGTCAATCCCTTGGTAGGCCGCCATTTCAAGCCATGCTCCCAAGGCTTCTCTTTCAAAAAACGCTCTGTAGCCTCTCGAATCATGGTTTTGAATGTTTTGCCTGTGGCAAAGGCCAGGGTTTTTGCATAAATCTGCATCTTGGACGGAGCCCTGGTTGGTATTTCCACAAAGGTTTTCCCCGTTTTTTTGTCTGTAAAAACTCGCATAATAAACACCTCCTGTAATGAAGGCATGGTATTAAGTTGTTACAACCATGCCGTAACGTTGTTCGCCTCTCGCGCAACCTGTGCGCCCCGAGCAGTCAGCGTGTGAAAGAATTGTTGTGGGTAATCCTGTTTTCTCAGAATTCCCTCTTGGGATAGTTCATGGACCAGACCCGCCGGCACAATGCCTTGTTCATTTTTAACCCGCACAATGAAGGGTGCATCTCTGCAAAAATAACCATGCAGCACCTGCCGCAAGGTCTAATTCCTACTTCTCGGCAACAAGGCCGGAAGTAGCCACCGCTATTGCGACCGCATAACTGGCTATATCCAGTCTTTTGACAAAATATCTTGTCGCATATTTGTAATGACGCATAATTGCTCCTTCCCCAAGAGGGATGTAATTACCCTCGCAGGTGAGCAGTCCCCCATGGGAAAGCGCCCATTGGGGGGTGTTAAATAATCCGGTTTACGTCCGGTAACGGTCTTTCGACATAAGGGGTTTTTCCCAGCCTCTCGAAGGACGATAGGTTGGGAAAAATACCTTGTACGAATTATTTAGAAAGATGGGATTTTGCGGTGGATTGTAAATGCTTCCATCCAGATAACGTCCGCTCATGTGGCCCAAACAGATGCCACCAGTGCGGTCCCAGGGAAGATTCCACCATGGAATGACTCCAGGCTATACCCATTCGGTCAGGACGAACCATGGAGAGATAGTGCTGATAATGGGCTTCGTAAGCGGCCAACCATTCCGATCTTTCCGCAGATTTTTCAGGTAAGGGGAGTGGCATCAGAAATACCTCGAAAAGGGGTGCCCGAATCAACGGGCACGCATGAAATAAAAACAGTTATAAAGAGATGAACTCGACGAACACGCTGCTATTGGCAGGCTTCGCAAGTGGGGTCATCGATCAGGCAGGCCTTTATGGCCGGTGCAGGCGTACCGCCCTGTACGGCATTCAAGGTGCCTTCGGTGACGGTGGATTTTTCTGCAGAGGTCGCCCCCATAGTGCGCAGGTAGTACGTGGTCTTGAGCCCGTACAACCATGCTTGCTTGTAGAGGTTATCCAAAGCCTTGCCAGAGGGTTTTGCCATGTAAAGATTCAGGCTCACCGACTGGTCTATCCACTTCTGGCGTTCGGCGGTCATTCGGACCAGCCAGAGGGGGTCTATTTCAAAAGCAGTGGCATACAATCTTTTCATCCACGAGGGAATCCTGTCGATTTGGGCCAAGCTGCCATCAAAATATTTGAGGTCATTGACCATCACGTCATCCCACAGGTCCAGTTTTTCCATGTCGGCCACCATTTGGGTGTTCACTACCGTGAATTCCCCGGACAGGTTGGATTTGACATAGAGGTTCTGGTAGATGGGGTCGATACCCTGACTGACGCCCACAATGTTGGAGATGGTCGCGGTCGGTGCAATCGCCATGATGTTGCTGTTCCGTATGCCGTGTTGCACTCTGACACGAACAGCATCCCACAAATCCGGGTCGATGGCCGATGGTTGTTGGGCCGTCAGGAGTTCCATACCCCGTTCTATCTCCAGGCGTTGAACCGTATTGATTGGCAAAATGCCACGGCTCCAATCTGAACCCTGGTAACTGGAGTACGAACCACGCGCAACGGCCAAATCTGCCGATGCTTGAATGGCCGCAAACGAGATGACCTCTTGCGATACACCTGCAAAAGTGACGGCTGCTTCACTGTTCATGGGAATGCGTAATGCCTGTAAAGCATCCGCGAAACCCATGACCCCCAGACCGATGGCACGGTGCCGCATATTGGCATTGCGGGCTTTTCTGGTCGGGTAGAAGTTGATGTCAATGACATTATCCAGCATGCGAATAGCGGTTCCGACCGTTTCAAAAAGGGCTTCCTTGTTGATATGCCGGAGTGCGTTTACAGGCGTCATGGATTCACGCAATTGGTCATAAGGCCAATCTTCCATTTCCAACTCATCGCCATGTTCTGAAACAACCGGATTGGTGATGAGGTGTTGCATCAGGTTGACCGAACCCAGGTTGCATACCGCTGTTTCGTCGTTGTTACTGTTCAAAGTCACTTCGGTGCATAAATTTGAGCTATGCACCACCCCGGCATGCCGTTGTGGACTGCGCACATTGCAGGGGTCCTTGAAGGTAATCCAGGGATGACCGGTTTCGAACAGCATGGTCAGCATTTTCCGCCAAAGCTCCACCGCCGGCACTTTCTTGAACTGTTCCAGTTGGCCGTTTTCCGCCATGCTTTCATATTCCGCATAGCGTTCTTCAAAACGGGTACCGTACAATTCGTGCAGGTCTGGCACTTCATTGGGACTGAACAGGGTCCATTCGGCGTTATCCATAACCCGTTTCATGAACAGGTCGGGAATCCAGTTGGCTGTATTCATGTCATGGGTGCGGCGCCGATCATCACCGGTGTTTTTGCGGAGCTCGAGGAATTCCTCGATATCCAGGTGCCAGGTTTCGAGATAGGCACAGACGGCTCCCTTGCGCTTGCCCCCATTATGCGCAAGAAACGCAGTGGTCATGTAACTTTCGTCACCTTCCACTTTCAGGTCGCAAACAAAGGGTACGGGAGTGATATCGGCTATGGAGGTGACCCGCGAAAATAACCACCGCCCGATGCGCAGGGCCATGTGCTTTTGCACGGGTTCACATCCCAGTAATGCCGCAATCTTGGGATATGCTGGGATGCGCAGTTCATAAGACAGCCCACCACTGAGGGTATCCTGACTGCCATCTTTGCGCGTTGCCGTATGGACTTCATCGCGGCGATCGCGTTGGCGTCCAGAACTGGGTATACCCAAACGTAATAGCAGGTAACGTACATTTTCTGCCAACGTAAGGGATGCCGTGGTAAAAAAGATCTCCTTACCGCGTGCGAGGTGCCCATCGGTTTGCAATAGCCCTTTCAAAATGGCTAAGGTTTGTGATTCAGGCAAGTGCAGAAAACGGGCAGAAACCTTTTTTTCACCTTTGGCGTTGTAGAGATCCGCAAAGTCAAAGGGTAAGACCGGGGCCTCTTCTCCGGCCACAAATTGACCGTTGACAGCATCCCGTAAACACGTCCGTCCATAGGCCCAGCGCAGTTGAACCACACTGCCATGTGCGCCGCTTTCCCAAAAATGGATATCGTGTTCGAGCAGATACTGGCGGACAAACTGCGCCAGATGTGCCTTGCTGGTTGCGTTGAGCGTGACACCGTACTCACGGTTTACGCCCTGTTTTTGAGCCACATGGCCGTCACCGAGCATGATGCCATACAAATAGGCCTCTTCATCGGTGAAACCGGCAACGGGAATGACTTCTCCAGGAATTGTCTGGGCGACGTAATCGCCCACCTGCAGGTTTCCGGCATCGACCCAAGTGGGTGACAGCTTTCCGTTCTCCAGGCGTTTCAAGGTACGGGCAGAAGTTTCGCCCAGAGCGACATTTTGAATCGCCAGGACGGGATGCCCGGTGGTGACCTGGATAGGCATCAAGCTGTGTTTAATCCGAATTTCCACCATGGGATCGTTTTGTGCGTAGGTCATGCGGGCAACCACCTGACGATAGGTGCCGCTCACCCCCAAAACCAGATCGCCTTTTTGAATGCGACTGATGGGTTGTGGCCCGTCCTGGGTATGGACCAGTGTATCCGGTGCAAAACATTGGTTGACAGCTACCGCCGTGTCATTCACGACCTTGAGGAAGGGAACGACCCCTTGAGACTTGCCATTGGTGCCTTTGATCCAGGAACCCATAGCCCGTACAGGGGTCCAGTCGTTCCCCAGTCCACCACTGAACTTCG
>NZ_JBYCKP010000707.1:0-1202 GCF_057473445.1 Acidithiobacillus sp. TH-A36
CTGCGCGAAATCACCCCATCCTTCAGTTCGGCCATGTCCGTGGGGGCAGAAAGACTGATTTCATCCAGACCGTCATGACCATGAACCACCAGTACGTGACGGGAGCCCAGTTCCCGGGCCGCTTCGGCCAGGGGGATCAGCCAGCGTTCGGCATATACGCCGAGCACCTGATGCGGGGCCCCCGCCGGATTACTCAGGGGACCCATCAGATTGAACAATGAGCGAATCGCCAGTTCCTTGCGCGGGCCGACGGCATGGCGCATGGCACCGTGATGCGCCGGAGCGAACAGGAAGCCGATGCCGATTTTTTCGATGCTTTGCGCCACCGCTTCGGGGCTCATATCCATGGGCAGGCCCGCAGCTTCCAGAACATCTGCACTGCCACTGCGACTGACCATGGAACGGTTGCCGTGTTTGGCTACCCGGGCGCCCCCCGCTGCTGCGACGACGGCGGATACCGTGGAAATATTGAAGGTGCTCAGGGCATCTCCGCCGGTCCCGCAGGTGTCGAGCAGATGGTCGGTGGAAACTTCTACCCGGGTCATGCAGGCGCGCAGCGCCAGGGTGGCGCCAACCAGTTCTTCGACCCGTTGTCCCTTCATGCGCAGGCCCATGAGGAGGGCGCCAATTTGCGCCGGCGTCCAGTCACCGGCCATGATTCCGGCAAATACATGCTGGGCCTGCTCTCGGGACAAATCCTGCCCGGCGGCAATTTGTTCAAGAATGTCGCGGACCATCATCGGGTTGCTTCTCCCTGTAAGAAGTGCTGGAGGAGGGTTTTGCCACATTCGCTGAGAATGGACTCAGGATGGAACTGCACCCCTTCCACGGCCAGTGCGCGGTGACGTAACCCCATGATTTCTCCCGCCTCCGTCCAGGCCGTGATTTCCAGACTCTCTGGCAGGCTGTCGCGTTCGACAATCAGGGAATGATAACGGGTGGCGGGAAAGGGGTCGGGCAGGTCGTGGAAGATCCCCTGACCATGGTGATGGATGGGCGAGGTCTTGCCATGCATCACCTGATCGGCGCGGATCACCTTGCCACCAAAAGCCTGTCCGATGGCCTGATGGCCGAGACAAACGCCCAGCAGCGGGATTTTTCCGGCAAAGTGCTGGATGGTGGCAATGGAAATGCCCGCTTCATTGGGGGTGCAGGGACCGGGCGAGATGCAGATATGGCTGGGGGCCAGCTCGGCAATGCGG